>JACQXX010000054.1 GCA_016208495.1 Acidobacteriota bacterium
TTGCCTGGGAAGACAAATTCAGGCGTGTTCTTCTTCGCTTTGAGCGCTATGCCCAACGTCATTTAGGCTTCAAACTTCTGGCCTTTACCCTCATCAACTTACGGGAGTTTTGTAAGGCTTAAAACTCGCAACCAGTTCATATGGATCTAAAAACAAAACCGCTCGGTGTTTTTTCCAATTCTTCTGGCAGATCTCAATCAACGCCTGATTAGCTTCGGTGTTTTGAATGATGATGTCACTTGCTTTATCAGGAAACTCCACCTTTAATTTTTCGAGTTCTGCTGCTCTTTCTGGATCCTTCTCAATAAAAATGTATTTTGAAAATCGGGGTTCAACCTCAAGCGCAATTGTAGCTGACCCTTCAATGAATTTCTGGGACTCCGAATCAAATAACTCTGGAAACATTGGCTCACTTTCTAATTCACTCTGCTTCTGTGTCCGATACCCTGTCCCAGCAAAAGCATCAATATAAGCATATCTGAATCTTCTCTTGCTCATAATTTTCACATATGCTCCCAAGTATTTACGAACTCGGCTCAACTTTTCTGCCGTCCAATCTCCTCCAAAGCTTTGTAAGTCTGCGTCGGTTACCATTTGCCTGATCCTCCCAATAAGATTTCTGCTTACGTGTTTAGTTAGAAAAAAACTACCTGTCAAGCATAATTCCGTTTGCAAAAACATTTTTAGAATTAATTTAATTTGTTTAATTATTAATTTATATGGCGGGAGAATTTTAATACCAAATTATAAATCCATTCTGGCACTAGCAAACTGCTAAATGCTTTCAAAAATAGGATTTAATGAACAATTGATGATTGATTCTTTTTCATCCTTACTCAACTGTCTTGCTTAAACCGTGGGTAGAATCTGAAACCGGAATTTGTTCGATGATTTCCTGAAGTTCGTCAAATTGATACAGCTTCATCATCTTTCTGAGTTCCTGTCCGAGCAGCTCATCAAGGCAGGTAATCTCATTCACAACTTCATCTGCCGTGTCCTGGTCGCCGGTAAGGATGGCATAATTTAATCGCTCAATAATCCTGGCGGGAAGGAGCCTCAAACGTTCAGCCGTCACAATGGATTCGGTCGCTTGTTCAGACTGGAGTGGCGCGACATCTTCAAACACCAGCCGCACCCCCAAAAAGTGACTCACGGTGTCGAAAATCACCTGGGCCTGAAATGGCTTGGCCACAAAATCATCACATCCAAGCGCCAGAATTGAAGCCTTGTCGTGTTCAAAGGCGCTGGCGGTTAAGGCAATGATAAATGGGGTTCGGGGTTCAGGGTTCAGGGTTTGGGATTCAGGCGTTTGAATTGAAATTGTTGTCGCTGATTCTCTGGCTTTTTGTTTGATGATGGCAGTGGCGGTCTTTCCATCCATTACGGGCATACGCATATCCATCCAGATCAAATGGGGTTGCCAGCTTTCCCACATGGCAATAGCCTCTTCGCCATTGACGGCTTCGCGGACGTCAAACCCGACGCTGGTCAACAAAGTTGTCAGGACCATTCGGTTTTCCGCCAGATCGTCCACGACCAGTAACCGGATGGGCGGCTGCCCCGGCTCAAGTCCAACGACGCGCCGGGTGGGTTTGAGCAATGCAGGCTCGCTCGGTGCCAATGGCAGTCGGAGCGTCAACCGAAAGGTTGCACCTTTGCCCAGTTCGCTCTGAACGGTAATGTCTCCGCCCATCAAACGGGCAAAATTGCGACTCAAAGCCAGCCCAAGCCCCGTTCCTTCTGTCGTTCGCCGCCCGCTTTGGGTTTGCACAAATGCCTCAAACAAGATGCCCTGTTCTTCCTTGGAAATGCCAAAGCCGGTGTCTTCAACTTCAAACCAGGCTTCTTCCTCGTGCCACCTGGCTCGCAGTGTGATCCGGCCCTGCCTGGTAAACTTGACGGCGTTACTGAGCAGGTTCAGCAGGATTTGGCGGACTTTTCCATCATCTCCGCGCACAAACGGCGGAAGCTCGGAAATACCTGAAAATGTGAGGGTAAGTCCCTTGGCCTGGGCGCGAACCCGGATCATTTCCTCCAGATTGCGCAGCAAGTTTGGCAGGTTAAACACCTGTTCATTGAGGGTAATTTTCCCGGCTTCGATTTTTGAAATCGAAAGCACATCGTTGATCAGGCCCAGCAAATGTTCGCCGCTGCGATGGATCATCTCCAGATATTCACGGTGTTCGGGGAGTATCCGGCGGTCACGTTCCAGCAACTGGGCAAATCCAAGAATGGCATTGAGCGGCGTTCGCAACTCATGGCTCATGTTTGAAAGAAACACACTTTTGGCCAGATTGGCTTCCTGGGCCTTTGCGGCCAGATCAATTGCTTTTTGCTCTGATTCGTGGGCTGAATGTTCAGAAAGTCGAAGCTGTTCAACGGTTTGGGCCAGCTCCTCCGTCCGCTCACGCACTTTCGTCTTCAACAGTTCAGTGCGTTGCCGGAGCGCCCTCAGGCGAATCTGAACACCACCATACAGGCTGCCCATCGCAGTCAGGGCATAGGCCAGATACGCCCACCACGTATGCCAGGACGCTGGTTGAATCCGAAAAACAACCTGCACCGGCCCACTCACGTTGCCAACGTAATCTTTTCCCCATACCTGAAACGTGTAATGACCAGCCGGTAAATTCGTGTAGTTACGTCGGGCTTCTTCGGTCCAATCTGAAACATGCTGGTCATACCCAATCAATTGCGTTTGATACCGCGTCAACCGCTCTTTGAAATAGCTCAGCAAGGCATATTCAAACGCCAGATTATTTTCCTGATATGACAATGAAACCTGCTGGGTGGTCAGTAGTCGTTCCTGTTCATTGACCCAGGTGTGCTCCAGATACAATGGCTTTGAGGTGCGGTCTTCGGCCCACATTGTTGGGTCAAAGACCGCAAAACCACCAACCGTGCCAACCCAAATTCGCCCCTGCCTATCACGGCAGGATGCCTGGTTACAGCCATCGTGGGGAAGCCCATCATCCGTGGTGAACGTGTACACCTCAAATTCGTCTGGATTTTCAGGCGTTGGGGTGCGAGGGCTCAACCGGGTGACTCCGCCACTGTTCAAAAGGTAGAATCGCCCGTTCAGGTCCTGACACAGATGCCCGGCGCCACGATTTGAGAGTTCCCTGACCACACCTTCCGGCATGGGAAGCCACTGACCGGCAGTTGAATACCTGGAGAGCCCTTCGCTTGTGCCAACCCATAAAACTGGCGGCGCCGTGTCAGAACGGGTTTCCAGCAAACCTCGAACACCATTATCGGGCAAACCAGAGTTGGTTTTGGTCAAAACCAGCCAGTCACCATGTTTGTAACGGATCAACCCACCATTGGTCGCAATCCAAAGGACAGATTGGCCATCTGTGTCATGGCCTTCCAGAAGCGACAGGATCCAGTCATCCGGTAATGGTGAATTGGATTTGTTGAACGTACTCCAGTTCCCATCCACATATCGGGCCAATCCACCATTGGTACCAATCCACAGTACCGGTTGACCGGTTGCATCACGGGTTTCCAGCAAACATCCAACCTGGTTATTGGGCAGCCCGGAATTAAAGGTTGTGAATGTCGTCCACCTGCCGGCTTTGAAGCGAACCAGCCCCCGGTTGGTTCCAATCCAGAGCACACTTTGACCGTCAGGGTCGCGCACTTCCAGCAGCCGCCAGACCTGATTGGCTGCCAGCCCTGAATTGGCCGTGGTGAATGTCGTCCATTCCCCAGCCTGGAATCTGGCCAAACCACCATTGGTGCCAACCCAAATGACTGGCGGACCAGGCTGGCTCTGACTGACCAGCACATCCCAAACCTGATTATTGGGCAGACCGGTGTTTGAGGCGGTAAAGGCCGTCCACTGGCCGGTTGTGTAGCGAGCCAGCCCGCTTCCGGTGCCAATCCACACCGTAGACACCCCCGACGGCTCACGCCGTTCAAGCAAATTCCACACTTCGTCATTCGGCAAATTTGAATTCGCCGTGGTAAACGCGGTCCAGCGTCCGTCTGCGTAGCGCGCCAGCCCGCCGCTGGTGCCAACCCACAGCACCGGATTCCCGGCAAAATCCTGACTTTCCACCACCTTAAAAATCTGATTTTTCAACACATGGCAATCAGACGCTGTAAAAATGGTCCAGCGATCACCTTCGAGCCGCGCCAGTCCGCCGCTATCCATTCCGACCCACAAAACCGGTTGACCAGCCGCATTCCGAGTTCCAAGCAGTCCCCACACCTGAGTATCAGGCAAGCTGGAATTCGAGCGATTCAACGTAGTCCATTGTCCGCCAGCATATCGTGCCAGCCCGCTCACCGTTCCAATCCAAAGAATCGAATTCCCTGCCGAATCCCGCGTTTCAGCCAGGCTCCGCACCCAGTCATCAGGTAATCCGGAGTTGGCGGTGTTAAACGTCGTCCATTTTCCGGCCCGGTAGCAACTGACGCCGCCGCCATTGGTGGCAATCCACAGGGTCAGAGTGCCGGCAGCATCTTTGGTTTCAAGCAGATGGCGGACTCGATTCGTAGCAATACCGGAATTGGCCGTGGTAAATGCCGTCCACTGCCCGGCCTGGTGCCGCAAAACACCCTGGTCCTGCAGGCCAAGCCAGAGACTGCCATCAGCACTCGGGAGCATTTCCCGCACAAACGACAGGTTGAGATGTGGTGGGAAATTCACCTTCGACCATTTGTGACCATTGTAACAAACAAGGGTGCTCCCGGTTCCAACCCAGAGATACCCGCTGGCATCAAAAGCCATACACCCGACGATTTGTTGGGGTAAGCCTTCTCTTTCGGTGTAGACCTGAAATCGCGCACGACCTTCGGGAAACCAGTTGGAGGTATCAGGCGGCGGCGGTGGTGCCAGCCCTGGAACTCTGGCGGCTGCCATTGAGCCAGCCCCAACCACTATCAGCACTGTCAGAACCCCGACCAACCAGAACCGAATCATCGTCATGGTTCTTCCTCCAGGTCTGCTCAGAATGTGCCGTCGTGTGTTTCCCTGGAATAGATGGATGTCGTGCGTGAAGATGCTGGAATGGACCTGCGCCTGAGTGTCGAGCAGATGCTTGACAAATGTGGCATAGCACAACAGGATGGTCAACTGGCTGTTTTTTGAGACGAGAAAATCAGCCGTTCTTTGTTCAAAGCAAGAATATGCAGCCTTCGTCTTCAACCGCGCTCAATGTTTATTCAACGTCCTTTATGGGGTTCCACCTACCTGAAGACAATATATTAGTTGCAATGAGGTAAATATGAGTGATCCGTCAAACAAAATCAGCGTCAATCCAGATTATATTTTCAGCCAACTGACCAAAGCCTTTACCACGCACCAGACACATAAAGATCCTGAGGTTCGTGTTCAGGCTCAGAAAAAAGTGGATAGCTGGATTAAAGTTGTCCAAAACCTGCTGTCTGGTAGCCTTCAGGTTGGCTCTCGAACGCCAGTTTCAGGTACTCCTGGTTGGGTTACGCTTGAGGTTGTCACCGGAGGGTTTGCAACTGGAGAATTTCTCGCCGCTGGTCCACTTCAAAGCCATGAAATAAACCTTCTGGCTCGACTTTTACCCATTGATAAAGGTATGGAGCGAACCGGGCTGAACACGTATTACCTGAGTGACGAAGGGTTAGGTGAATTACAACACCTGCTGGCCAGTGGATGCTATCGCATCAATGTTCCAGAGGAAGGCGCACTGCTCGTTGTCGCCTGGCTTCTGAAACAGGGGTACACGGATCAGGCCAGAACGATACTTGATGAAATTGGACCATACCTGTCGAAGTTGCGATTCTACCCAGTTTCTGATTCGCGCCCATTTGTCTTGACGCCAATGGTTTCGGTACAAAATGTTGGTCAGATAATTCGAGGGTTGAAAACACTGCGGACCCCTGAAGCGATTGAAAAGCAAAAAGAAGCAACTCTGATCTGGGCCCCTTTGTATGACCGGGTGGTTGAACTTTTTCTTCAGACCATCTCGGGGCCGATTCCGATTCTGCAAAAAGGACCTGACGGTCAATTGTTGAAAAATAAAGCTGGACTATTTCTGGTCGAAGGTGGCTGGCCGTGCCAGCACTACCCAAATGGATGGCAGGAACAGGCCAGAGTCGTTTTGGAAGATTATGCCCGTCTCCGAGTACACCATCAGCGATGCACCAAACCAGACCGCAAAGAGGAAAACTTCGCCCGCCTCCGCGCCTATCTGCAAGTGTGCATTGAAGATCCAGGTCAACTCACGGGCAAAGACGTCGCTGCGATTCGGACCATTCTGGCCGCGATTGTAACCAAACGCGGGGTGCCGAACTCTCCCCAGTGCCAGCAATTCCGGGCAGCCCAAATCAATCTGATAGACCACCCAACCAAAGAAGAACTGGCTCAAATTTTGATTCAGCATCTTGCCGGATTGCCGCCAGATGAGGCACTTGATTCACTTGACAGTGTCTTGCACCTGATTGCTCCCAAAGAAATGGACCATTCAACCCGTCAAGCCAACCCGGTGTTACTCAAGAAGTTGGGAAACAGTTTGCTTCGCTGCCTCAATGCACCGGTTGAAATACTTGTGGAAAAAGGAGTTATCTCTTCCGGAGAAGTTCTGGCCAGGGTTATTCCTCAACTCACGTCACAGATTCGTGCTGCCGGCATTCCTGACCGAGAGTTGCAGCGCCTGTACACAGCAATTTACATTGCCTTTCGCCGTCGCCGATCATTGCTCCTTCTCAATCTGGAGCATCAAGTGAAACTTGAGGAACTCCCCTGGGTGAAAGTGATTGATGCCCATCGGGAAAACACGCTGTACAGTCAAGAACAAGCCCGAGACACACTTGAGCAAGTTGTCTGCCTGGCAATTACAGCTTTTCCACATCAGATTTTGCCCAATAAACTTCTTCAGGAACTTCGGTCACTGGCTGGTAGTGCCGGGCTTCACATTCCGCTTGTTGATGAAATTGCCGCCGATATTTTCATGGGTGACTTTTCCGAAAAGTATTTGCAGGCGGCTCAACAGGCAGGTGAACTGCTTCAGGGCACGCTCTATGAGCGGTATTATGGAATTTCGTATCCTCGGGTGCGACAGATTGATGATATCGAGACTTCGGGCTATGGCGCTCGAACGTCCCCATTATTCGCCGCATTGTGTCGGGAAATGGCTGGTAATGCGCCATCCACCAAACGCTGGTCGGTCGCACACAACGGTAAAATCATCGAACAGGAACAAATTCTGACCACTCATAATCTGGCAACCCTGGTTTCCAGACTTGGACTCATTGAAAAGCTGAATCCACATCTGGAAGAGCTTGCCCGGCGTTGTTTTGAATGGATTTGTCATCGCCACCAGCAAAAGATCAGTCTCTGGAATGCTCAACTCCAGATGATCAAAAACACGGCCTATGCCTGGAGACAAACGGTCTTCTTTCTGGCGCTGTTGCCGGAAGACGCCCAGACTGGATTTCTGACCTGGGCTTACACGCATTTGGAATCACAGCGCCCTGCCTACCAGACATGTTTCAAACCAGCTCTGGATGGACTGGCACTGGCGATTCAGAAATCAGAACCCGAAGCTCGCTCCAGGCAAAACCTTTCAAACCCAGCCCATCGCTTTCTGGGTTGGACAACCGAACGACACTGGTTGATGGATGGAATGTAATCCTTTTCTCTCCGTTTTCCAGATAAAGGTGCAGGTAATAATTTCCGCTGCACACCAAAGGGAAATAAGAGACAGCGCAAGTTGTTTGGAATAAGAATATTGTATCAAGTGGGCCTTGTAGGATTCGAACCTACAACCAACGGATTATGAGTCTGTTCTTTGATTTGTTTTTTGATGTTTACCATCGCTAATATCTGCTTATTACTTTCTAGGTAAACTCAGTAAACAATGGATTTCATCATTTATCCATACTTAGATATGTTAATAACTGTTTACTGTTGCAGCGCTCGTTTCTGTGTGTAATTATGTGTACACCAGAACCCGAAAGGATATGGACGCATGCCACGCACTCGCACCGGTTCAGTTACAACCCGCAAAATCAAAAACTCAGATGGAACGACACGAGAAGTTGTCATCGCTAGACTCTGTTTCACCGATGCGGACGGCAAATACCACGACTACCAAAAACGAGCGGAAAATAAAACGGAAGCCCGACGCATACTGGACAAAATGCGTCGAAGCATCGAAACACATGGGCAACTGCAAATTGATGCTGAACGGATGACCTTTGAACAGTTAGCCCAGTGGTATGAAAAGAATTATGCTGTTCCTGCCAAATTTGATACCAATGGCCAAAAAGTCCACGGATTGAAGTCTCACAAAGATGTCATACAAAGGCTGCACGCTTTACGTGAATACTTTGGTAAAAAGCGTATCCGTTCGATTACTTTCACCGACCTAGAAAACTTCAAACGAAAAAGACTTCAGATCAAAACCTTTCGCGGGCAAGACCGCAAAATCGCAACCGTCAACCGCGAACTAGCAGTGCTCAGACGGATATTCCGCCTGGCTTTTAACAACCGTTGGCTTTTAGATGACCCGTTTGATAGGGGAGATAAAGCCTTGATCAGCACAGCGGTTGAAATTCGTCGTGAAAAGCTCATCAACCGCGATGAAGAACGCCAGTTGCTGGCAGCTTGTGTTGATACACGAGCACATATGCGACCACTAATCATTGCAGCCCTTGATACCGGATGCCGGGAAGGTGAGTTATTGCGGCTGAAATGGGCTGATATTGATTTTGAAACTCGCACAATTCGTGTCTTGGCTCAAAATTCGAAAACCCTTCGCGCACGTCAAGTCCCTATTTCAACCCGATTGATAGCTGAACTTGAACAACTGCACCAAGAAGCCGCTGACAAGCAAAATGGGTTGGTTTTTGGTCGGACCAGTCATGTCAAATGGGCTTGGGATAAAGTGCGTCAAGCCGCTGGATTGCCTGATCTTCGGTTCCACGATCTTCGTCATGTTGCCGCTACCAGGCTGGCACAAGGTGGACTTCACCCTTTCCAGGTAGCAGCAATCCTTGGGCACACTGACCCAAAAACGACTTACCGCTATTTCAATCTTGACCAGGTAACACTTCAAACAGCAAGAAGCGTGCTTGATACACTTCATGGCAAACCAATAGGACTCGGCACAGAAAGGAAGGACGAATAACCACAGAACCGATAGGGGAAGAAGACCTTTCCCTTGTCTTAACCCGTCAATAAAACCGCAACGGCCTGGATGTACCACCACCCAAGCCGTCACTTCATAACCGATACCTTACCAAGGGAGACTATCAGCTATGCCAGGTAAATCTACTACAGTTAATCCGCGTCTGCACGTCAGTTATCAGGTTTACGGTCCCAACACCCAACCCAGAGAACCTCAACACCGTGACCATGCTCAAGAGTTGTTCTTTGCCGCTAAACATCTCAGTGCCATCTTTGGTCTAATGAGAATGTGTGGTCGCGATGGATTTTGTTGCATTGACCCTACGGACCTGCAATTGATGGTGGAGAATTTAGGTGAAATGGGCCAAGGGATTGCTGAATCAATGTTTGAACTGATTGATAAACTTGAAGAACAAGCCAGGGTCAAGCAATAACCTGTTGCCATCTTGTGAGCGGTATTGCCCTTAACCAATACCGCTCTCATCAACCTTACTGTCAAATGTTACAAAGGAATGATCTCGTGGAAACGAATGACAACACTCTAGTCAAAGTAAAGATTGAAATCCTTCTATCAAAAGACAGTCCTTTTATTGCTATTGAACCCCATCCAACCGAACAAAGTGAAATACCAAACGGAGTTCATCTCAAACTGTCCAAAGCCTATGAAAACAGGGAAACGTTCTCTTGCAAAGGGATAAATGAAAAATTTGGAGAATTTAGTATTCAACGGGCAACCAGTTTGGAGTGGTGGTTTCAGTTCCGTGGTTACATCTTTCAGGAATTGGAATTTGATATGGCTAAAGCACTCTTAGACTCTTTAATACGTGCAGCTCGGAATGCTGATTTTCATAGCGGGGAAGATCATAGCCAACAGATTGCCAAATTAGAGAGGGAGCTTGCGAAACGAAAGAAGTCAAGACACAAAGCTGACATCACCAGGAAACCAGGTCCACACATCCACACAAAACCTTTTTCGCGACGGTTAATTGATGCTATCCAAGAAATTGCAAAAGAAACCAAACTCCGTCCCACACAAGAAGCTGTCGCCAAAAAAATGGGATACGCCAGTGCTGTAGTGCTCAGACAGATGATTCAACGGAGTGAACCGCCATCTTTCCCTGGGAGCAAAGAACAAAAGCTAACGTGGGCCTCTGCTTTAAAATCTGCAGGTGCTGCCAAATTAAGCCTTAGAAATCCAAAAAAGACAAAAACCAGAAAAAAGAAGGTCACTAAACTCACATCATCGCAATAACCAAAAATAAACTCACTTTCTTAGAAATCAATGAGTTAGAGTCAGAAGGCGAAAACAGCAACATATATAAACATAACTGTTACTGTTTTTAAAAAACCAGAAATTCATTAAAGGTATTGCAAAAACAATAGATTACTGGTAGCAATTTAACCTTGTTGAACAAGCTTTTACCTAAAAAGAAAGTTCGGAGCCACCATAGCCGCCAAGCACACAGTGGCTCCGAACTTCGGTATTAACTCTCGGAAAGAGAGCCAGTGCTTATACAGGCATTAGCGAGTACAAAGCAGGTACAGGCAAGTACTAGCAGGTACAAGCGAGTACTGGGGCGCACAAGCACGCACAAGCACGCTCATCAGATTAAACGGGACCTTGTGCTCTTTCAAGCTGTAGCGTGCTTTCTTTCCACTCATTTAATGAAAGGTAAGACGCATGAAAGCCAAAAAAGACAGCCTTATTCCCCAATCGTCTGCGTTGCTACAAGCCGATATTGACAGGCTTTTTGGACAGAGATTGACCATCACTGAAGATGAATTGTGCCAGGCATTAGGAATTTCCCGTGTCTATAGCTGGATGCTCAGGCGCAAAGGAAAGCTGAAGTTCAGCCGCCAGGGTAAAAATGTAAAATTTACTAAGGCTCATGTACTTGATTATTTGAACGTGTGTGAATCTGACGCGCAAAGAGAGGTGGCGTGATGCAAGCAAAGCAAAAGCCATCCTCGGGACCGGATGGCTTCCAAAATAAAATGGAATCAAAAGACACGAGAAACATAGCACAAGGCGCACAGGCCGCCAAGGTGCTTGATTTCGAGGAACAAGCAGCGGATATCAAAGAAAGGTTACTACGACTTGAACGCATCCACCGAGATAAAGAGTTTCTCACCTCAAAGCTTCTAATGAAGCTGGATGCGGCTCTAAAAGATTACCGAAAACTTGAAGCTCAAGAATTTGTTAAGAAACATCAGAAAACTGTTTTCGTGCTTGAGCAGGTTGCTGGTAAGGACCGCCTTGAAGGGTATGAAGTAGAATTGGCTCGCGATATGGCCAAGGATTTCTCAAAAACCACGGGCAGCGCAAGACCGAACTCAAAACCTGCAACTGAAAAAACTAAGCCAGTTCAAGAAAATGCCGGTCCTCCTGAAATGACTGGGGTCTTCAGAACACTTGATGATTTATTCAGTGCAGATCTTCGCAAGCCTGAAGAAATCCTTTTTCGTGTTCGTCGAGGTAGCCCACATTTGCTGGTTGCGTCAACCAACGTGGGGAAAACCAGTTACATGCTGAATGTGTGTCTCAAGCTGGCAGCCGGTGAGGTATTCCCTCCTCTTGTGGTCAATCGGGTGCCCCGTCGTGTGCTTTACCTGGATTTTGAGTCCGAAGCCGATGTAGTTCAAAGTGATTTACAGCGAATGCTTGAAGCAGGAATTTCAGATCAAGCAACTGCTCGGAAAAACTTTGCTTACTTGACGGAAACAACTCTGGACAGTAAATCCCTTAGTCTGAGTGACCCGCTTCATTGGGATTATGTCGCATTGCTTGGAAAAGAACTCCAAGTTGATTTGCTCATCATTGACACGCTCGGAGCGGCTTTCCACATTCGCGATGAAAACAGCAATGCCGAGGTAGAACAGAAAGTGGTTCGCCCTTCGCGTCAACTGGCTCGGACGTTGAATTGTGCCCTGATTTGGATTCACCACATCGGAAAAGCCAATGACACTCTCACTGGTGAAGCTGCGTACCGAGGACGTGGGGCAAGCGCCTATGGTGCAGGTGCCAGAGCGGTTTTCACTTTGACCAAAGAGGAAACCAAAGGCCCTGGATACGTCACCTTGAGTTGCGACAAGGCCAAAGGTGAATCATTTGATCCTACCCTTCTCCGGCTGGATTTTGACACTCGCTGGTTTGAACAATGTGCTGAAATTCCGCTGTCTGGTCAAAGCTCAATCACAGCACAAGAAATTGCCGACTTTGTGGAGCGCAACGAACCCCTGAGAGAAAAAGAAATTATCGAGGCATTTAGAGAAGTAGCTTCCGAAGCCACAATCAAGAGACGTATTCAGGAAGCATTGCGACTTGGCTTGATTTTGAAGAAATCTCGGGGGATTTATGAAAAGGCTCAAAGGCTCACTCTATATAGAGATGAGCCTTTGAGCCTTTCTGCTGAACACCACCGAATTCCTGGTTTACCTGACGATTTGGAAGCGAGTGGAATAGACGGGCAACCTGATGACGATGACCTGGATGTGATGTGAAGATTTATGTCTATCCTTTCAACTGGAAAAATAGGGGTAGTCTTTACGTGCGGGAAATTAAGGGTCAAAGGGTTACTCTATATAGGGATGAGCCTTTGATCCTTTCTACTGAACACCACCGAATTCCTGGATTACCTGACGATTTGGAAGCGAGTGGAATGGATGGGCAACCTGATGACGATGACCTGGATGTGATGTGAGGATTTGCAAGAAAGACAATGGGAACTATAGGTATGGGCTGGATTGACAAAACAAATCAGGAAACCAAGCGGGGGCATTATGCAAGTTCGGTTCAGGCGAAAAAACAAATCAACTAAATGGCATATTTTACATGCTTGGGCGATGTGTCTTGATGCCATTTACCTTGGATTGGCAGGCGATAGCATATTTGTATTTCTGGATAGTTCAGATTTGGAATCACCGTATTGCTTTACCTGTACAGTTGAAGGGAAAGAAGTTTACATCGCCTTTGAAGATATTTGCGGCCATTGCAGGCGGTCTTTGTTTTCACGATTGAAACTCTATGGTGAGCCAATGGGGGATTGCCAGATCAGAGACGAAGTGAAAGCCAAAATGAGGGCAGAGCGTGAAGAGAAAGAAGCCCGGAAAATAGCCCGTCAGAAAAAACAACAACGGAAACTTTCCAAACAAAGGGAGAGACGGAAACAATAGCCCCCCACTTCCTTAAACGGAGCAACCAGGTGCGGACCAGCTCCGGAGCGCGAAGCGTGAAATTTGGTCTCGATCAGGACGGGAGTTGAGAAAGCAGCACCCTGAACCACGGGTTTCAGGCTAAAAACAACCATATCGCAGTGACCATAAACGGAAGGGAGGAAGTCAGGATATGCCATTCAATCGCAAGCTGTATCCTTCGAACTGGGAACACATCAGTCACTCTATCCGGTTTGTTCGGGCAGGCGGTCAATGCGAATGGATTGATGATGATGGCAAGCGGTGTGCAGCCCAGCATGGTGAATTGCATCCGGTCACGGGTAGCAAGGTGGTGCTGACGACGGCACACGTCAACCATACCCCGTCTGACAATCGAGATGAGAACCTGCGGGCGTGGTGTCAGTTTCACCATTTGCGCCACGATGCGCGCCACCATGCCGGAAATGCCCGGTTGACCAGGCGGGTCAAGAAAGACAAGCGGCGACCCTTGTTGATGATCAGTGCGGGGAGTCAGCTATGAAACGAGTGGCCACCATCCTTGACGAGTTGCGCGCCAGAGGGTTTGCCGTCCACACAGACGGAACAAACCTGTATGTGTCCCCGCGTGCCAAGCTGAAGCCGTCAGATGTGAAGACAATTCAGGAACGAAAGCCAGAGTTGCTGGCCAGACTCGAAAGTGAGGCTTTAGCCACTTACATCCGGAAACGGCTGGCTCAAGACAGAGCGGGGCGTTCCAACCATCGCCAGGCGGCTTAACTTATGAGGAAGCTATGAATGACCAAATTATTCCATTTCGGCCTTTACCCCATCTTGACCAACGTTTCCCGGCTACCCGGTTCTGGAATCTGAGCAATGCGGCGTTGTTTGAAGTCTTGAGGGACGTGGAACAGGAACTCACCAGGCGTGTCTTTCTGAATTTTTGGCCTGACCAGGCACAAGAAAAATTGGTCTGGGTGATAATTTATGCGCTTCGGGTCACACGTTGGGCGTCTTTGCGGGAGTTTGGAAAGACATGGGCTTCTTTGACCACGCTGTTGCTCTTGTTTCGATACAGGCCGGAAGCACCGCCAAAGGATCAATGATGGACATCCTCTTTTTCCAACGTCAGTCCAAGCACATCACACGGGGCGTGCGTCAGGTTCTGTTGAACGCCAAGGTAGATTTCTGTGGTCTTGATGCTCTCGTGTCCCAAGGTCAGTTGAATCTGATCAATGGGGCTTCCGCCTTTGTGAGCGAGTTTGGCAAAGGTGCGGCGAAGATCATGGGGTGTCAGTTTGGACGAAAGGTTTTGCTCGTTGGCGTAGCTGGTGACAATGAAATGGATAGCCTGCGATGTCATCGAAGCCCCAATGTTGCCGTGACGATCAATCGAGCGAAACAACACGCCGTCCGTAATGCCAGCATGCTCCGTCCAGGCATCCACAGCCACTTTGGTCCAGGCCGGAATTGGCACGGTGCGGGTCCGACCACGTTTCCCAGTCAAGTCAGCAATTACCCAACGCCCGTCAAGCTGGCGAATCATCTCCACTCTCAAGTTGACCAGTTCCGAACGGCGCAAGCCCCCACCCAACGTAATTGCCAAAATTGCCCGGTCACGGAGTCCCTTGCTTTCCGTTGTGGATGTTTTGGACGGGGTGCTCAACAAAGCCTGTGCATCATCTCTGGTCAACCAGTTGCCGGTTTTGCGGCCTTCGCTCCGAACGCCTTTTACCCGGTGAATGGCTTCCGCATTCTGAAAATTAAGCAGATGGTTGTCAGCGGCCTCGGTCACGAGCTTTTTGATAGCGGACAAACGTTGGTTGATATTGGCGGGGGAAAGCTTGGCTTCCCTCAGTTCAGCCACGTAAGCGGCGACCACCGACTTTTGCAACGGCGGCGCGCCTTGGGTTTGATACCAGTCCAGGAAGTCAGAAAGCGCACGGGTATAGGCACGGCAAGTGTGCTCAGACGACAGGGTATCTGTGACGAGCTTAATCAAGGCATCTTTGGGGGTGGACGCTTCGTCGGTAGGGCGGCTCAAAACCAGGTTTGTCATGGGGCCTCTTTTATTTCTAACTACTCATAACTACCATTATCATAAGTCAGAATAACCAAAATAACGGAACACCACAAGCCGTTTCGGAACGGGGTTTGAGCCTGATTCGAACCGTCATTTTCAGCAAGGGCATAACCTGTTCACTCGAAAAAAGAAAAGCGCTAAAAGCCATGCCACGACCATGCACAATCTGTGTTCATCAAAAACGAGAAGAAATTGACCGGATGCTGATTGAAGGGGTGTCGTTACGGAACATTGCGGAACATTCCGGAACAAGCCCCCAAGCCCTTTTACGGCACAAAGACCACATCGCGGCAGCACTGATCAGAGCCAAAGACGTCCAGGAAGTCATCCAGGCAGACACCTTGCTTGACCGACTTCAGGCATTGAACCAGGAAACCAGAGACATCCTAAAGGCAGCGAAAGCGGATGACGACCCACATCTGGCATTGAAGGCCATTGCGCGTGCCGAAAAGCAACTTGAGTTGGAAGCCCGGTTATTAGGCGAGTTGAACGACCAGACAACCGTCAACATTCTGGTTGCTCCTGAATGGCTCGCGGTGCGTGCCGCCATTCTTGAGGCACTCGGACCCTTTCCAGACGCCCGTGCTCAGGTGGCGGCGCGTCTGATGCTTTTGGAGACCCGTTGATGATTGCGAGTGATTTAGCGATGGCGCTTGACCCGTTGTTGTTCGCCCGGTGCTCTGGATTCCATCCGGATATCTGGCAAGCCGATTTGTTGTGCTCGCCTTCACCCCAAAACATCTTGCTGTGTAGCAGGCAAGCCGGAAAGAGCACCGTCACGTCATTTTTGGCATTGCACCAGGCGCTGTTCTATCCCCGTTCGCTCATCCTGCTTTTGGCTCCGGCTGAACGCCAATCCAAAGAACTGTTCAATGACAAGCTGAAACGACAGTACCAGCGACTCAGCGAGAATGTCCCGGTGGTGAAGGCCCGTCAGGAATCGGCGCTGGAAATGGCCTTCAACAACGGAAGCCGGATATGTGCGCTTCCGGGCAAAGAAGCCACAATCAGAGGGTTTTCGAGTGTCAACTTGCTGGTTGTGGATGAAGCGTCCCGCGTGCCGGATGACCTCTACCGTGCCGTTCGCCCAATGTTGGCAGTCAGTCAAGGACGGCTGGTGTTGCTGTCCACCCCCTATGGCAAACGCGGGTTTTTCCATGAGGAATGGTCCAACGGCGGACCGAACTGGAAACGAGTCAAGGTCACGGCGGAACAATGCCCGCGCATCAGCAAGGAGTTTCTGGAATCCGAACGCAAAGCTTTAGGTGACCGTGACTTCCGGCAAGAGTACCTGTGCTCCTTCGAAGAAACCCTGGATTCCGTCTTTTCCTACGAAGCCATTCAGGCGGTGCTGGATACCAGCGTCAAGCCTTTGTGGAGTGAATCATGACTTTTCAAACCCTGTGGAACGGGTGTCTCGATGCGTGGGCATATGTGACCCGTTCCCCACTACGGAGACGACCTATGAGCTTATGGCATTCTGACCCTCCTCAGTTCTTCCTTGGGCTTGACCTTGGGCAGAGCAAAGACTACACGGCCCTGACGATCATTGAACGGATTGAAACCAACGGGGGTGATGTTGTTGTCCAACAAGTCCGCCACTTGCAGCGATGGAAACTCCGGACGAGTTACCCCACCATCGTGCGGGAAGTCACCGCGATGCTGAACCAGCCGCCGTTACGTCATGCTGACACCACCCTTGCGATTGACGGCACGGGCGTTGGTCGCCCGGTGGTGGATTTGTTCTGGAACGTCAAGACAGACGCCCTCATCAGACCGGTTCAGATTGTGGCTGGCAGCAAGGAATCTCACAACGACGGCTTTTACCACGTTCCCAAGCGGGAACTGGTGTCACTGGTGCAAGTGGCGTTGCAAACTCGACAGTTACGGATTGCGGCTGAATTGCCCGAAGCGGAAGTACTGGTCAAGGAATTGATCAATTTTCAGGTGAAAATAACGGACGCCGCGAATGACACTTACGGCGCATGGCGCGAAGGCCAGCACGACGACCTGGTATTGGCAACGGCTCTGGCATTGTGGGCTAGTGAAAAGGGCGGCGGGCGCGCCGAACACGGACCTTCGTTAGATGCGTTAGTTAACAACCGGTGGGGATGAGCAATCTTTTGATTAAATGCCGAGTTGAGCACACTGGATTTTTCAGGCAGCGGCAATAGGAAAGAAAAATCTGCGGTCGCAGAAAGTGGAACGATTCTTAGATGCCGAGAGGCGTTGATTACAGGATTTTGGTGGGCAAGAGTGAGTTCACCGCACCCGTCAGTTTTTCCTGTTGATCTCGAAGCTCAGCCACATCCGCACGAAGTCCAACCGTGTCGTCACTGAGGACTGCAATCTTGCGGTTGACGCGTGTAAGTTCAGCCTGCATGTCGTTCAACCGTTGTTCCAACCGGTCAAACCGGGTATTAGTTTCAGCGCGAAACTCTTGCAGGAGCAACAGAATTGTTTCAATCGTGGGTTTGGTGTTCATTGGTTTTGCCTTTTCGGTTGATGTTTTCAAACGGTGCACCCTGACGGTTGAGTGGGGGTAACTGATAGGGCGTGTACTGGTCAATCAGTGCCCGCAGAAAATACGACAGCGTGACCCCGTGATCACTGGCCTCACGTTTCAATCCGGCGAGTTCTGATTCCGTCAGGTAGAGCGTAGCTGATTTGAGGTTTGTTTTCCGCATAGAGTTTAACTTTAATCTACCGTAGTTTGGTTGTAAAGATTTATGGATAAAGTTGCTGGACAACCTCAAAACAATGCCTGGTGTGTCTGGGTTTAAGCTTACACAGAGCCAACCATCAACCAACGGAAACTGATAAGCTCACAGTATTTCTGTGTATAAATCTGTGTAGAGCAATACAAATAAAAAGAAAGTTAGTGGTAACTAATTGATTCTAAAGGTGGGCCTTGTAGGATTCGAACCTACAACCAACGGATTATGAGTCCGCTGCTCTGACCGTTGAGCTAAAGGCCCATATGAAACCGAAAACCAATCAACCTTGAAATGCAAAATGCCTGCTTGACTGGCAAGCAGGCATCCTAGCGAGGAACATTCTTTCAGGCAAGTGTTTTTATTTCCCGCCGGTGAAGATGAACGCCAATGCAACACGCACCACAATCCAAATCGCCCATAATCCAAATGGCAACCAGGCAATCTGGAGCGGCTTTTTCTTGTAACAAATTGCCGCTAACCCAATCGTAACCAATGAAATAAACCAAATCGTGAAAAAGTCGAACTGCTGAAACAGGGTAAACAGCCACTGGGGGGTGCCTCGTGATGCCAGAATGGTCAGATTGCTGGCAACAAGGTTCTGCTGCAAAATTGCATCCATGTCCGGCGGACGAATGGCTACAATCAAAACGGTCAATAGCCCTTTCACAAAGTCGGTTACAAAGCTCGCGTAGGAAATTACAGACAGAACCTTTACAAACGAAGTCTGCCCGCGTATCAGCAAAGAACCAATGTAATAAACTCCGGAAAAGAAAGTAATGGCCAGCGGGACAAGGACCAGAACCAGAATAAACGCATATTTCTGGATTGTGACGCTGACCTGAATCCCTTGTTCATACGCCTGGCGTTCATTCTCGCTCAAGTCACGCATTCGTTTGCCTTGCGCTTCAAGCTGTTTTTCAACGCCAGCTTTGGCCACTTCATAGGGATCCAGCTTGAGTTGCCAGTTGACAACCATATAAAAGCCAAGCGAGAGCACTGTGGTCAAAATCAGCGGCAGGATAACATCAGGTTTGCGGTTGATGTCCTCAAAGACTTCACCCGGTGAAAGAAAAATATTCGCCAACCGTTGCCAGGTCGTCATTTTGGGTGGTTCGACGGCTGGGGCGGTGGCATTTTTTGGGCCTGGGTCGCCAGGCACACCATAGGAAGGGACTTGCGGAGTATCTGTCATAAGTTTTTCTGCCTCACGAAACCGGAATCTCAATGTTGTGTGATTTTTTTGGAAGAACTCAGGAGTGTTCGGTTGCGAAACGCTTTGACAGTAGCAGTGAGTTCCAAAAATCAGGCGGAAGAAGTCGGGCGGAAGACATTGGGCTGGGGGCTGAAGACTTCGGGCTGAAGAAGTTGGTTTTAGGGAGTCGGATGGAAATATCATACCACCAGGGTTCAGGGTTCAGGGTTCAGGGTTCAGGGTTCAGGGCCAGATACTCCACGTTGAGTGGTACCCGCCAGTTCCCCAGTCTTCATCTTGAGTGGGATCAGTCAACTCATGAGTCTTCAGCCCCAAGCCCGTCTTCTTCAGCCCATCTTCTTCAGCCCGATGTCTTCAGCCCAAGGATTTTTCAGCTCCGGGTGCCGCCAACGGTAATTTCCGAGATTTTGATGGTTGGGAGGCCAACTCCGACTGGGACGCTCTGGCCGTCCTTGCCGCAAGTGCCGACGCCGGTGTCAAGTGACATATCGTTGCCAACGGCGGTAACTTTGGTCAGGACGTCCGGTCCATTGCCAATCAGGGTGGCGCCCTTGACTGGGGCCGTCACTTTGCCGTCTTCAATCAGGTAGGCTTCGCTGGCCGAAAACACAAACTTGCCGCTCGTGATGTCTACCTGACCGCCGCCGAATTGCACGGCATACAGCCCTTTTTTCACGCTCCGAATGATGTCTTCCGGATGGTCCGCACCGCCGAGCATGTAGGTGTTTGTCATCCGAGGCATGGGAATATGGTGGTAACTCTCGCGCCGTCCATTTCCGGTTCGTTCGGCCCCCATCAACCGGGCGTTCAGGGCATCGTTGATATAGCCCCGCAAAACCCCCTTTTCAATCAACACCGTGTGCGACGTCGGCATTCCTTCGTCATCAATGTTGAGTGAACCACGTCGCCCAGGAATTGTCCCATCATCAATCACTGTACAAAGATCCGAAGCGACCCGTTTGCCGATCATGTTTGAAAAGGCTGAGGTTTCCTTGCGGTTAAAATCGGCTTCGAGACCGTGTCCGATGGCTTCGTGGAGCAAAATCCCCGGCCAGCCCGGTCCCAGCACCACTTCCATCGTCCCTGCCGGAGCGTCCACCGCATCAAGCTGCAAAATCGCCTGACGCGCCGCTTCCGTTGCCAGCACATCTGGATTCAATTCAGACTCGAAGTGTGCCATTCCATAGCGTCCTCCGCCTCCAGCCCGACCTGACTGCCGGTTGCCGTCGGCATCGGCAATGCAGTTGACCCCGACACGAGCCAGCGGCTGGATGTCTCCGGCCAGGATTCCATCGCTGGTGGCAATCATCACCACTTTGTATTCATCGGCAAACCCAATCTGGACTTCGCGGATGCGCCGGTCATAGGCGCGGGCCTTCTGGTCAATCTGCTTGATCATTTCGATCTTGTGTTCGACTGGAAGTTCACTGATGGCCAGCGGAATCGCATACAAATCGTGGGCATTGGGACGCACCGACACGTTGACGCTGGCACTGGTCGCCGTTTCTTTGGCAATACAGGCCGCCGTTTGGGCCGCTCGCCGGATGCTCTCGACGCTGATTTCATCGGTGTAGGCATAGCCGGTTTTTTCACCGACGTTAACTCGCACGCCAACGCCTTGCGAAATGGACTGATTGGCGGTTTTGACAATTTGCTCTTCGAGCGACACGCTGTTGCTTTGACGGTATTCAAAATACAGGTCCGCGTAGTCTCCGCCCTTGCCGAGCGCTTCAGCCAGGAGCTTGTTCAAATCATCGTGGGTAATGTGGTATCGGGAGGTAAAGAATTCAATGGCATCTTTCCGCATACGGTGCAGCCTACCTTTTTCTGGATGAAATTCAGGAAGCGCCATTATTGTCTGTTCTGCACTATTCGCAAAGCCGAATTTGCCTGATTGTGGTCGGTTGTTGTTGAGAAAACCTCAAACCAAATCCGGTTTGACTCAAAGCTGTTTTTTTGCCTGGAATCCAACATCTGACTGCGCTAAACTACTGGCCATCACACATAACCAAGCCATTAAATGCTTGCCACTGAGCAGATCACGTCTGCAAAACTGGTAACTCTTTCTTTTTCAAGGAGAATGGTATGAAATCCCAAGGCCGTCTCGCGGTATTGATCGCCCTGTGCGTGGTCCTCTTTGTTGTTGTCGTCGGAGTGGTGGTGCAACAGGTCCTTCCAGAAATCATCCAGCAGGCATACGAGTCCCAGAAACCAGCCAAAGCCAAAAAAGCTCAGAAGCGGAAACCAAGACCGCCGTCTGACATCGTTCCAACTCCTGCCATCCAACAACAACACAAAGAATTTTCGGACTTTCAAAAACAGGTGACTGACCTGTTCAAGCAAAACAAATTTGCCGAACTTGACCAGCTTGCTGGCGAGTTGCGCAAATCCAAAGCCAGGTTCACGGCTGGTGGTAGCTGGAAAATCTTTCGGCTGTATTATGTACTTGATTCCCCACTGGATATTCCTGATGGTGAGGAACCAACCGAAACGGACTGGCAAACATACCTCAAAAAGGTAGAAGGATGGGCGCAACAATCTCCAAACTCGATCACGGCACAGGTGCTCCATGCCGATGCACTGACTGGATATGCCTGGTTTGGCCGTGGGATTGAAACAGCCCCTCACGTCAGCGATGCCCAGTGGAAAATGTTCCATGAACGGCTCGACCTTGCCGAACAAGTGCTGCTGAAAGCCAAAGCACTCCCAGTGAAATGCCCAATGTGGTACTACACCATGCAAACGGTTGCGCTTGGACAGGGGTGGGAAATAGCACGATACGATCAACTTTTTAACGAAGCAACCGCCTTTGAACCAAAGTTTTTTGGCTACTATACCGCTAAAGCCTATTACCTGCTCCCGCGCTGGTATGGAGAGGAAGGCGATTGGGAAGCCTTTGCTGAAGAAACCCGTCTCAAAATCGGTGGCAAAGAGGGTGCATCACTTTATTACCGCATTGCCATGTCGCAGCTTGATTATTACAAACCAGAGGATTACTTCAATGAAACCAACATTTCCTGGTTGTTGATGCGTGATGGGTATCTGGCAACGGAGGAACTCTATGGTCGCAATATTGATGCGTTGCACACCACCGCGAAATTTGCCTTTTGGGCACAGGACCGTGAATCCCTCAAAGTTCTGCTCGAAAAAATCGGAAACGATGTCGAACCCGAATGCTGGCCAAGCATGAAGGCATTTCAGGAGTTCAAAGACTGGGGAATGGGCAAAACCGAGAAGATGCCGGTTGTGAAATAATGGGGTTATCGAAGAATTCCTTCTGTAAATTTTTCCGTGATGGATTCTTTCGAAATAGGTTGAAAATTCAAGGTTTCAGCTTGTTCCAAAGAAACCCATCAAGGAAAAATTTACAGAAGGAAATTATTCAATTCCTGATGCGTGACCGCCAGTTACGACAACGTGACTTATTGCCGGTGTTGGGATCACGAGGCGTAACCTCTAAAATCATCAATGGCAAGCGTTCCCCGAGCAAAGCTCAGGCCAAAGCACTGGGCGAGTTTTTTGGCGTTTCACCCGATTTAGGGCTGAGAGCTTGGGGCGACTGAAGGGATGAGGGATGAGGGATGAGGGATGAAATAAAACCAGTTCTTCCGCCGTCTTCTTCAGCTCCGAGCCACCAGCTTTCACGTGTCGGTTTTTGGTTCTCATCCCGGAGGGATGGAGCAAAGTTAGCCGGTGGTCAGCATCGCTTTGGATGCGCCAGAACGTCATTCAATACCAACGGAAAGGGAACGGGCTTTCTTATCCTGGCGCTTATGGCCCCAAGCCCTCAGCCCTGGTTTTTTCAGCCCTACCTACCTCAAGGCCGTCTGCGGCCAGGCACTGAAAATTTCTTCCAGCCGGACGCCGGTGCGGGTGTCACGGGTGCGGGTCATCCCGGAGGCATCCATGAAAAATGACCGGCGTCCGGTTTCTTCAAATCCAACCGGCGTTGCCAGCACAAAGAAACTTGCTTTGGCGTGGTCACTGGCCTGACTCACGTAGAGCGAAAACCGATAGCCGCTGACTTCGCCCGAAGCAAACTCTTCGTGAATCAGATTTTCGGCCACCAGATCCAGCACGCCGCCATATTCACCTTCACCAGCCCCGGCCTGATAGGTTTCTTCGGCTTCAAGCAACATTCGCATAACATCCAGAATTGCGGCTTCGTTGGCGGCAATCACCGCCGCGCGGGTGGCTGCCGTTGAAGCAGCCGGCGGCGGCGGAAGTGGTTTGGTTGCCGGTTTGGCTCCAGGTGAAGCCGCCGTTGATTTGGTCGCTGGACGAGTCGGGGCTGGTTTTGACGGCTCAGTGCGCGCAATCAACGGCTCATCGGCAGGTTTCGTAGCCGGTTTTGATCCGATTTTCGGCGTGGTTTCTTTTCCAGTTCCAGACGGAGCGGGTTTGGTTGCTGACGGCGTGGGCTTCCCTGGTTGTTTTGAACTTGCCACGACTGGCGGCAAGGTGGCGGTGCCGGTTTTGGATGATTTGGTCACCGGGGTTGTGGTCGGCGTGGTTGAACTCGCAATATCCGCCTTTGGTTCGGCTGGTTCAGTTTTTGGATCAGGAACTGGCTGCGGTTCAACTTTCGGTGGCTGCGGTTTAGGTGGCTGTGGTCTGGAAGCTGTTAGCGTTGGGTCACCCGGAGTCGTGGTTGGAGTCGTCACAGCCGCGACCTTCGGTTCTTTTCCAACGCCTGGCACATCCAGACGGGCAATCCCGAGCTGGTCCAGTGCCATTCCAGCTTTTTCACGCACATCGGGGCTGGCATCCGTTCGATGCGCCCGCCGAAGGGTCTCCGGCAATCGTGGATTGCCTCGATTGGCCAGTTCACCCAGGGCAATCGCCACCTGACTGCGAACATCGGCTTCTTTCTCACTGGTCAGGAGTGCGAGCAACGTGTCTCCGCTCGCGTGAACTTTGCGCCGCAGGAGCCCATCAACCGCCAGCAGGCGAATGTCTTTGGCCGAATCTTTTAAAGCTGCCTGGAGCGCACTGGTTGCTTCAGGAGCATTCAACAAGGTATCAAGCGCGACCAGCGCCCCGCGTCGCAAAATCGGGTCAGCCGCTTTGGTGTGCAATTCAACATCCTTGGCGCTTTCCCCATAGGCTTTAAAGAAAGCATCGAATGTCGCACGTCCTTGGGCAAGCTGTCCGGCATCGTTTTTTCCAACCAGGGTCAACACACCTTTGAGCGCTTCGGGGGTTCGAATCTGCCCCAAGGCAAAGGCCGCTGCGTTTCGGACCTGGGCATCGGTTTCCTGTAATGCAGTGAGCAGGTTTGGAATGGCTTGTTCACGACCGATTTTCCCAAAGGCAAGCACCGCACCGGCTCGCACAGCGGCATTCTGGTCACTCAACGCCGTTTGGAGCGCCGGTAAGGCTCTGGCATCACCGACTTTCCCAAGTCCATCAATTGCCCGGCGGCGCAACCCGGCATCGCTTTCAGAAAGTGATTGCAGCAGCGCATCGGTCGAACGGGAATCTGAATAGTTCCCCAGCGCCTGAATTGCCGTTCCCCGCACCACTTTGTCATTGTCTTTGAGCATTTCGAGGACGACATCCAGGCTGCGCGGTGCGGCAATGCTCCCAATGGCGTCAAGGGCCCGATTGCGCACCCGGACATCTTCATCACGGAGCAGTTCCGTCAGGTTTTCGACGGCGGCTTCATCGCCAATTTTCCCAAGGGCAAACGCGGCGTTGGTTCGCACAAACACATCGCGGTCATAGAGCAATTCAACCAGTGGACGCACCGCCCGGCGGTCTTTGAAACCAGCCAGAGCTTCGGCGGCGGTTGAGCGGACAATCCGATCACTGTCTTTCAAGGCTTCGATGAGCGGTTCAATTGCGCGGGCATCGCCGATTTTTCCAATTGCCAGCGCGGCCCGGCTGCGGACATACGGGCTTGGATCCGTCATAGCTTTGAGCAACGGTTCCACCACCGAGGCATTCCCAATAAACCCAAGCGCTTCGGCGGCACTGGTTCGGACTTCGGGTTCGGCATCCTGGAGTGCAGCCGCAATGGCGCTCACGCTACTGGCGGCCCCAAGTCGGCCCAATGATTTGAGGGCACTGGAACGCACAAAGGCGTCTGTATCCCGGAGCGCCGCCTGCAAATGCACCACCGCCTGTTGATCGCCAAGTCGGCCAAGTGCCAGCGCCGCCGCCCCGCGAACTTCGCTCTGCTGGCTCGACATGGCCTCCAGGAGCGGCTGAACAGCAGCTTTACTGCGGAGCGTCCCGAGGCTTTCAGCCGCAGCCGACCGAACCAGAAAATCAGCGTCTTTGCGAAGCACCTCAACCAGTGGCGCCACGGCCCGTTCGTCACCAGAGCGCCCGAGTTCTTCAACCGCGCGGCGACGGGTTTCACGTTCCGGCGCTTTCAGGTCGCGAAGCCAGGTATCAAAGCGGGCATCCTGAGCAAAGACAGCTTTTGGAGCGAGGCTGCGAGCTTCAACACCATGCATCCAGGTGCCGAGGAGCCAGCCGCCGGCAAGAAAAAAAACACCAGTTCCAATCAAGGCAAAATAAGAGCGAGTCGTGTTGTGCTGCATAAGACAATTCAGGGTTCAGGGTTCAGGGTTCAGGGTTTCTGAAGGGATGAGGGATGAAACCAAGGGATGAGGGATGAGGGATGAAAAAAATCCCTGTCACCTTGTCATTCTGTCACCTTGTCATTCTGTCATTTGTCATCCCGCCAGGGTTTGGAAAATTCTACCTGACCAGATGCCACAGAGCATATCTTTTGGGAAGCAGGAAGCGCCAGTCCCAGGCTCAATCCGATCCAGTCATCGCATTTAATTTAATTAAGTCCAATTGAATTAATTTCTTTCTCGACTTACCAGCTCAAGTGCAGTCAGACATAGAACCACAACTAAAATCTTTCATTACAATAGTTTAAGCAAACAACCAAACCATTTGAACATATATGGCACAGAGGTTGCCTTTGTAACTTACACGAAAGATCAACTTTATATGACCTATTGTTTCGAGGAGTTCAAATGGGAAGCCGACCTACCGTCAAAGCAATTGTGAAGGGCAAACCAGTCGAAGTGCCAACGCTTCTGAGTGCAATCGCCAAGAAGAAAAATCGTGACCCGTTTATAGCGACGAATTACCGCAGTGATGTGTTGCTGGTTCAGGAGCTTTTCAATGTTCTCATCAGACATGCTCATGGTTCTTTAGCCCCATACTTTTCGGAATTACCGGAAAACGGAACCAATGATGAAGGGTATATCCACCTGCTCATCGAAACTCTGCAAAATCGAGAGGGAATTCAAGGGAAAGAACGCGAACTGAACATGATGCTTCCCCAAGGCGAAACCATGAAAGCGCTTGCGGCCAAGGCATTGGATATTCTCTGTAACACCAAAACAGTCCCAGTCTTGCAAACCCTTTCAACCTTTCCCCAAATTCGTGCCATGTTGGAAACCATTGCCTGGGCAGAGGGCTTAAATGATGACTATCGAAGAATTGTCATTGGTATCGTTAAACAAACGCCGAATGGGAAATATAAAGAGTTTATCGGCAAATCCAGCCGTGAAATCGTGATCTCACTCGATGAACATCCGCAGATTTATGTGGATTGGAAAAAAGGAGAAAAGCTCAGTAGTGCAGCCGGGCGCTTTCAACTCGTGTATTCAACCTGGGAAGAAGTACAAAAGATTTATCATTTTCCTGACTTTAGCCCTCGTTCCCAGGAACTGGGTGCCATCGCACGAATGGTTCGGAGAGAGATGATTCGTCCACTGTTAACCAGGAATTATGAGGGTGCGTTCCGGAATGGGAATCGTGAATGGGCAAGTTTCCCAGGTTCTCCCTATGGCCAACATCATAAGTCTATGACGGAAATTGTCGAAGTATACAAAAAGCATCTGGCTTCTTTCCGAAACAAATAAACAAGCTGAGGGTTAAGCTCAAAACCAGATCGCGTTTCCGGGTCGGTACTGACTACTTTAAAGCTTCTTTTCTCAATACTTTATCTGATTTCTCAGAAAACATATCCAACCATCATCCATTTGGAGGCAATGATGAAATCGTATTTCACCTTACTCATTCTTTCGCTGATATTGGTCAGCGTGATCGTCATCCAGACCAGCTATTCTCAAGAACAATCGGCCCCTCGACAACCGGTAAAATTTCTGGCTGGGGCAACCCCGGTCATTGTGGAACCGACTTCCCAATCTCAAGCACCACAAGAACTACCTGCTCCGATCAATCCTGAGCCGGCAATTCAGTCTCAATCAGTCGAAGCAATAACCACTGATGAACCGGAAGAAGTAGAAGATTCAGGACCGCCCCATCTTCGCTTAAAAAATGTGCAAACTGACTTTGGATTTGAAGACAGATCACCAAAAGTGATTCGCCCAGTTCGAATCCCCGATGCAGCCTTTCAAGCGATGTTTCGAGATAAGAAGAGTCGCGAAGTATTTGAATGCTTTGATTCCGAAGAGTATGGAGATAGTTACGATGAGCCTCCGCATTTACCAAGTCGCCAACTGATACAGCTTGCCCGACCAGCGTTGCTCGCCTCTGAAATTGATCTGAATCGAGATGGCCAGCGTGATTTGATTGTGGTAACGAGCGAAGAATTCAGTTGTCTGTGGGGAGGCCATGGTGGTCCATACTGGGTTTTGCTCAAAACACCAAACGGGTACAAAGTGGTACTGACAACCTATGGACTAGGTTTTCATGTCCTGAAACACAAAACCAATGGAATGTACAACCTTAAGTCGAGTTATTTCCAGGGCTACAATGGATACACCAACTACTTTAAATTCAATGGGAAAAAATATATTTTTGATTCAGAGGATTAACAATCCCCAAAAATGAACACGTTGAAAGAACAGATTCAGGCCAGAGAAATAGTGAAGCGATTGAAAAATCCATATTTCTTTGGCCTTTTTTTCCATCTCCAGCCTGATCCTCATTTCCTTTCCGCACTCGAAGATCAAACTCCGAATCAGTCCAAAATTGAGAAAAAGACGGTTCTGCTTTCAATAACTGATTGCTCTTCATTCGGATGACTTGCGCCATACCGGTCACTTCAGTATTGTTTGGCGCACCTTCCGCCGTTCAGGCTAACCGTCACATCCCAACGGAGTTTCAAACATCTTGCTCGACGCTATTCACCTCAAGCTCAGGGAAGCCGCCAACCCTGAGAAAGCCAAAATTTTGCAGCGGTTCTTCAAAACTGGCCCTGGTGGGTACGGCGCTGGCGATGTGTTTTTGGGACTCACGGTGCCGTTTCTGCGTCAGGTCGTCCGTGAATTCCAGACGCTTTCCATGGACAATACGTTGACACTCCTGGCCTCTGAAGTTCACGAGGAACGCATGCTCGCATTGCTCATCTGGGTTCGTCAGTTTGAAAAAGGTAACACCCAGACGAAAAAGACGATCTATGACACTTACCTGCAAAACACCCGCCTGATCAACAACTGGGATCTGGTGGATGCGTCGGCAACATCTATCGTCGGAGGCTGGCTGTTTGAACAAACTGACCGTTCACGCCTGACTGAACTGGCTGTTTCGGAAAACCTCTGGGAACGCCGAATTGCCATGATTGCCACTTTTTACTTCATCCGGCGCAATCACTTTGACGATGCGCTGACCGTCGCGACCCAGCTCCTTTCTGACCGCGAAGACCTCATCCATAAGGCCGTGGGCTGGATGCTTCGCGAAACTGGCAAGCGGGACCTTGCAATTTTGGAAGGGTTCCTTCAAAAACATTACTCCGTTATGCCGCGCACGATGCTTCGGTACGCGATTGAGCGATTTCCTGAAGATCGTCGGCAGCACTATCTCAAAGGAACTCTTTAACCAGCACAGAAAGGAACTCACATATGAGCGAAACTCCGCAAATTGAACTCGGCAAAATTGGATGGATTGACCTGACCATTGAAGATGCAGACAACGTCCGTGATTTTTATAAGTCAGTCGTTGGTTGGGAAACCAGCGATATCAGCATGGGCGACTACAACGACTATTGCATGCATCCACCGGGAAGTGCTCCGGTTGCAGGCGTTTGCCACGCACGTGGCACCAACGTTGGATTGCCCGCGCAGTGGCTGATTTACATCACGGTGGCTGACCTGGAACAGAGCATGGCCCGCTGTGTTGAACTCGGCGGCGAGGTTCTGGTTGCTCCGAAATCAGCCGGCGAACATGGGAAATATTGTGTCATCCGCGATCCGGCAGGTGCCGTTTGTGGGCTTTTTCAGAAAGTTAGCTAACGCCAGATGAGGGACCAGGCCAGATCAAAGGACATAAAGGACATAAGGGATCAAAAGGACTAAAAATTCGAAACCCTGAACCCTGAACCCTGAACCCTGAACCCTGAACCCTGAACCCTGAACCCTGAACCCTGAACCCTGAACCCTGAACCCTGAACCCTGAACCCGAAAATGTTCATTCGCCAGGCGCTTGCCTCAGACGCCAACCACCTTACCAGTCTTGCCCACGCTGCCAAACGGTACTGGAACTATCCGGAACACTGGCTGGCGGCGTGGGAGTCATCACTGACCATCACACCGGAATTCATCAACACTCACCTGGTCTTTGCAGCCTGCGAAAATGATCAAATCCTTGGATTTTATGCACTTACCCAGGAGAGATCAGACTGGTTTCTCGAACATTGCTGGGTGCGGCCAGAATCCATCGGCACGGGAATTGGTCGCCAGTTGTTTGAACACGCAGTTAAAACGGCCCGCGCCGCCGGAATTCCCAGCCTTCTGATTGATGCCGACCCGTTTGCGGCTCCGTTTTATGAGCGAATGGGCGCCCGGCACGTTGGCACGATTCCTGCACCAGTTCCCGAACAGCCGGAGCGCACGCTCCCACGATTGCGAATTGGAGTGAGTTGAAAAAACCAGGGCTGAGGGCTTGGGGCTGAGAAAACCAGGGCTTGGGGCAATCGAGGGATGAAATAAAACCAATTCTTCAGCCCGATGTTTTCAGCCCTCAACCCCAAGCCCTCAGCCCTGGTTTTCTCAGCCCGATTTTTCTCGCTTTGGTGTTCTCAAATTTCAAACTCTGCCTGGAAGGAATCACAACACTATGTCCACTTCGACCGATGGGGTAGCCCCGTCAACTGCCCACAAGACGTCTTCAGAAACAGAATTTGCCAAAGGTCTCGGACTCTTTGATTCGATGATGGTGGTGGTCGGAGTCATGATCGGCTCCGGTATTTTTATTGTTTCGGCGGATATGGCGCGACTCCTCGGGAGCCCAGGCTGGTTGCTGGCGGCCTGGGTCGTCACAGGCATTCTGACAATTGCCGCAGCGCTGTCGTATGGCGAACTGGCCGCCATGATGCCACGCGCTGGTGGACAGTATGTGTATTTGCGCGAAGCATTTTCGCCAATGTGGGGGTTTCTCTACGGCTGGACGCTGTTTATGGTCATTCAGTGCGGCACCATTGCAGCAGTTGGCGTGGCCTTTGCTCGATTTCTGGGCGTGTTGTGGTCTCCGGTTTCAGAAACCAGCTATCTCATTTCACCCAGACACATTACGAGCAGCTATGCGGTGTCCCTGTCCTCAGCCCAACTGGTCGGAATCCTGGTGATTGTCTTTCTGACCTGGATGAATTCCCGTGGGCTGGAATATGGCAAGATTGTCCAGAATATCTTTACCATCACCAAAACCGGCGCCTTGCTGGGGTTGATTTTGCTGGGGTTGCTGGTCGGATGGAACGCCACGGCGGCCAATGCCAATTTTGGGAATCTCTGGACACCGCGCAGCTTCACACCGATTGTCCCTGGGTTGGATGTCACGACAACTTTCGGCCTCTTTGTCGGGATTTGCGTTGCGCAGGTTGGGTCGCTCTTCTCAGCCGATGCCTGGAATAACATCACGTTTACGGCTGGTGAAGTGCGCAACCCACAACGGAATCTGCCGCTTTCGCTGGCACTTGGCACCTTGATCGTGATTTCGCTCTATCTGCTGGCCAACGTTGCCTATCTGGCCGTGTTGCCGCTGGAGCAAATCCAGAATGCACCGTCAGACCGTGTCGCGACCGCCACCATCAACGCCATTTTCCCTGGCATGGGCGCCATGGTGATGGCTGTGGCGATTATGATCTCGACCTTTGGCTGTCTGAATGGAATCATTCTGGCTGGGGCGCGGGCCTACTACGCCATGGCCAAAGACGGCCTGTTTTTTGCGGCGGCGGGACGTCTCAATAGCGCGAAAGTTCCTGGCTGGGCCTTGATGATTCAGGGAATTTGGGCCGCGACACTGGTGCTGCCACGAACCTTTGACGTTCAAAGCAAAACCTACGGCAACCTCTATGGCAACCTGCTTGATTACATTGTGTCGGCGGCGGTGTTGTTTTATATCCTGACCATTCTGGCGGTGTTTCGGTTGCGCCAGACGCGTCCACATGCGGAACGACCATACAAAACTGTCGGGTATCCATTTGTCCCAGCGCTGTATTTGATCGGTGCGAGCGTGATCCTGGTGGTCCTCTTTATCTACCGTCCAGCCACGACCTGGCCGGGGCTTTTGATTGTGTTGAGCGGCGTTCCCATCTATGCCTTCTTGAAGAATCGGGCTGGTTTGGTGAAGAATGGCTGACGAAATCAGGGGTCAGGGGTTCTGAAGGGATGAGGGATGAAAGATGAGGGATGAAAAAAATCCCCTGGTCATTCTGTCATCTGAGGCTCAGGGTTTTCGAACTTTGGCCCTGTATACCGGTTTCGTCCTTTTTGCCTTTCAGGCCGTAAACGACCTGCCTCAATTCAGCCACCGCTACGCGGCGAAAACCTGGATAGGTGACAAGGAGACAGAGGCATTTTTTTCATCCCTCATCCCTCATCCCTCATCCCTTCTGAAAACCCGGAACCCGGAACCCTCATCCTATGGCCAGTTTTCAACAACTCACACCTCAAGAAGTCAAAGCCCGCCTTGATGCTGGTGACACAATTGTGTTGCTCGACGTGCGCGAGCGGCAGGAATTTGAATTTAACCACCTTGAAGGCGCCGTCTTTCGTCCGTTGAGCCAGATTCACACCTGGGTCAAGGAACTCGATAAAACCAAAGAATACGTGGTGTATTGTCACCACGGCATGCGCAGCCAGCAGGCGTGTATGTTTATGTACCACAACGGTTTCCAGAAATTGAACAACCTGTATGGAGGGATTGACCTCTGGTCGCACGATGTTGATCCCACGGTACCGGTCTACTAAAAAGAGGGTTGAGGGTTGAGGGCTGAGGGTAGAAAATGCCAGATTTCACTGGTTGAAAAGCCCTCAGCCCTCAGCCCTCAGCCCTCAGCCCTAATCGAATGAAACAAATCGTCCAAAACTTTAAAACTGGGGAACTTCTCGTCGAAGAACTGCCCCCTCCTGCCTTGAAACCGGGCGGTGTGCTGGTCCACACCGCCTACTCACTGATCAGCGTTGGCACCGAACGCACCACGGTTGAAACCGGCCAGAGTTCTTTGATTGGAAAAGCGCTCAAACGGCCTGACCTGGTCAAACAGGTCTGGAATACCTTTCGGCGCGAAGGATTGCGCAGCACCTATGAAAAAGTAACGGCCCGACTCGAAGCCACCAAGGCCCTTGGGTACAGCTCTGCCGGAATTGTGCTTGAAGTCGGCGACGGGATTGACGAATTTCGCCCCGGCGATCTGGTAGCCTGTGCCGGTGTCGGTTATGCCTCACACGCTGAAATCAACTTCATTCCGCGCAACCTCTGTACCCGCATCCCGGAAGGTGTCGGGCTGGACGCGGCGGCCTACACCACGCTGGGCGCCATTGCGATGCAGGGTGTCCGTCAGGCCAAAGTCGAACTCGGTTCCTGTGTGGTCGTGATTGGGCTGGGATTGCTTGGCCAGATCACCGTGCAACTGCTCAAAGCCGCTGGATGCCGGGTGTTTGGCATTGACCTGTCACCAAGAGTTCTCGAACTGGCGAAAAAATCAGGCGCCGATGCCGTCTGCCTGCGCAGTGAAGACACACTCAAGGCCCAGTGCGAAGCATTCACCTATGGACGCGGCGCCGATGCAATTATCCTCACGGCAAGCACTGAAAAGGCTGACCCGGTTGAACTTGCCGGGGAACTGGCTCGGGACCGGGCCCGCGTGGTGGTGGTCGGCGCGGTCAAAATGGACATTCCCCGCGAGTACTATTTCCGCAAAGAGCTTGAACTCTGTCTCTCGCGCTCATATGGACCAGGCCGCTATGACCCGGTCTATGAAGAAGGCGGAATTGATTACCCTATCGGCTATGTGCGCTGGACTGAACGCCGCAACATGGAGGAATTTCTCCGGCTGGTGGCCAGCGGCGCCGTCAAAACCGACTTCTTGACCTCGCATCGGTTTTCGGTCGAACGTGCCCGCGACGCCTATGACGTCATTCTGGGCAAAACCAACGAACCCGTCTGCGGCGTCCTGATTGAATATCCAAAAGCTCCGGCTGGGACACCGCCGATTAGAAAATTGCTCACGGCGGGCGCGGCGGGGAAACCCAAATCAGGTGACATCGGCGTTGGCTTCATCGGCGCCGGGAATTTTGCCACCGCGACGCTCCTGCCGCCGCTCAAAGCGATTTCGAAAGTCAACCTGACCGGCGTGGTGACCTCAACCGGTATTTCAGCCAAGAACACCGCCAGCCGGTTCAAGTTTGAATACTGTTCGTCTGATTTTCGCGAACTTCTCACCGACGGCAAAACCAACGCGGTCTTTATTGCGACCCGGCACAATCTGCACGCACAGATGACAATGGAGGTCCTGCGAAGTCGCGCCGCCGTGTTTGTTGAAAAACCACTGTGTTTGACAGAAGAGGAACTCAAGGAAATTGTGGCAGTTCACGCTCAAAGCGAACAGATTCTGCTGGTTGGCTTTAATCGCCGGTTTTCTCCGCTGGCCCAAACCATCAAACAACGAATCGGCAAACGGAGCGGTCCGGCTACCATTAGCTATCGCGTCAATGCCGGGTTTATTCCTAAAGACAGTTGGATTCAGGATCCGCACGAAGGCGGCGGACGCATCATGGGCGAAGTTTGCCACTTTGTAGATATGATCCAGTTCCTGACCGGGGCCGAACCAGTGCGGGTCTTTGCGGAAACGGTTTCGTCCGGAAGCGAAAAAAATACCGATGCCGACACGGTTCAAATCGTGATCAAACTTTCGGATGGGTCGGTTGGGCACATTACTTACATTGCGGTTGGCGATACCAGCTTCCCCAAAGAACGGGTCGAATATTACGGCGATAACTCCGTGGCCGTGATTGACGATTATGTTCAGGGAAGTTTCACCCGCCATGGCAAAACTGAAACCCTCAAAGGCGGGGCTCAGGACAAAGGTCACCGCAACGAAGTCGAGGCATTTATCAAAGCGGTGGCTGAAGGCAAGGAAAGCCCGATTCCCTTCCGTTCGCTGGCCTTGACTACGCTCACCACGCTGAAAATCTGCGAGTCTATCGCCACGGGTCAACCGGTGCGCGTCAATCCAGCGGATATTTTTTAGTTACGGGTGCCTGGTGTTTCGTTCCTGGCTATTCTTCGAAGATACTGATTCCTAAGCACTAAGCACCAGGTACAAAGCACCAGTCACCAGGCACTCCATGGAAAACCACCCTGCCGAAACCAACTCTGTTTCCTCGCCAGCATTCGCCTTCCCCTTCTTCAATCTTTCGACACGACACCTTTTCTTGCTCGCCACGGTTGTGCTGGGTGGGGTGATTCTGGCGGTGTTTGGGTTGGCGCTGAACTTTGAGCTGCTTGAGTATGACTCTGAAACCTATATTCTGCGCGACTACGCAATTCGAGTTTTGGACTGGGATCATATTCAAGCCATCTTTCGAAGCTACTACTTTATCAATTACAACCCTTTGCAGCGCATCTCCTACATGATTGATTACAATCTATGGGGATTGGAACCGGCTGGGTTTCGGACAACCAATATTCTGCTGCACTGGATAGCGACAGTGTTTGTTTTCCTGTTTTGTTATGAGTTGACGTCTCGCCCATCAGTCGCCTGGTTAACCTCACTGGTATTTGCGATTCATCCAACCCGAGTTGAAAATGTCGTCTGGCTAGCCCAGCGCAAAGATGTACTGTCAGCCGCGTTTGGATTTGCTGCGATGTGGATGTATGCCAAAACTGGGCAACCTGAAGGATACCGTCCGCCCATCCCGTTCGCTGAAAATCTTGAACAACCAGCTTCTGATTCGACTTCCTCTCAGTCTCCACCACTGGTCTCGGCCTGGTATCTTGGGAGTTTGCTGATGTATATCGGGGCGCTGGCATCAAAAGCGCAGTGGGTACCGTTGTGCGGAGCGGTGGTTTTGCTGGATGTATATCGCCGACGGACCATTGATCGCGGAGTGATGCTCTCATATGTCCCATTTTTTGGGTTGAGCCTGCTCTTTGCCTGGCTGGCGATTGATTCGCAACTGGTTTCAACTGGAAGATCCCAGGCAGTCCAGTTGACCACCTTGGAGTTTTTGACCAACCCGCTACTGGATTTGATGTTCTACCTCAAGCAAGTTTTTTGGCCAGTAACCTTGCTGCCACGCCATACCCGGATCACCAATAGCCCGGCAATGGTTCTTCTCTCAATCATATTGGTCGGAGGATGCCTTGCTGGGATGGTCAAAAGCTGGCAACAGAACCGTGTCTGGTTTTTTGGATTTGGTTGGTTCCTGGCCTTTTTGGCCCCGATGCTCAATCTGGTACCCGGTACAATCCTCCCAGCAGACCGCTATCTGTATGTTTCACTTGTCGGTCTGGTGTTTCCACTGGCTCTGTGGCTGAGTCAGTACTCAGTCAAAATGATTTGGGTAACTGGCCTGATTCTGACGCTGTTTTTGGGTGGGAAGACACTCTCCACAATCCCAATCTGGCAAAATGATCTGACCTTATGGACACACATCACTCAAAACTCAGAGAGTGATCAACTGGCACTGGGCAATTTGATGAAAGCCCAGGTTGATGCCGGTCAGTACACCGCGGCTCGTCAGACCTATGAACGAGCCCTGGCCCGATCTGACCGATATCTGCGGATCTTTGAGGTCGCTTCGATCCTTGAAAGCAAAACTGGCGGCGACGCCGGAGCGCCATTGCTCCTGGGAATCCAAACCACGCGATATTCCGGCCCGCTGGTGGCACGGTATGGAAAACATTTTCTCGCCAGCCGCAATTACCCGGAAGCAGAAAAGTGGCTCACCCAGGCATACACCATGGATTTTGGGGCCGATACCAGCCTGGACCTGGCCGATCTTTATGTCCAGACTGGTCAACTTGAGAAAGCCTTGCCGTATGCAGTTGCAGCCCTTGAAGCCAATCCATTTCATCCTGAAGCCTGGCGGATACTTGGCACGCTGAAACTCCAGACAGCAAACCAACAGGCCCGAAGTGGCAAAGGAACCGATGCCCAGGCTACATTGATCGAAGCCGCCCAGATGTTTCAGTTAAGCCTCCAGCATAATCCAGACCAGGCCAAGCCCCAGATTGGACTGGCCCGCATTGCCCTGCAACAAAAAAATCTGGCTGAAGCTCAAAAATGGATGCGTGACATTCCAGTAGGCCGCATTCCCAAAGCCCGCATTCCAGCCGATGGCTACCTCGTCTGGGCTGATATTTACCGCCAGCAAAACCAACCATTTGCAGCGCTTGGCACCTTGATCGAAGCGACCCAGGTTGAAGACGCTCCACCCTACTGGCTTGAACTGGCCCGCCAGCAGGTCAGCATGCGGCGTGATGCCCGCCCGGCACTGGAACGCGGCTTCAAACAACTCGATGCTAAATCACAACTTGAATTGGAACAGGATCCAGTATTGGGATCGCTCGTGAAGGAATTGTTTCCAAAAGTGGAAAAATCAGGTCAGTTGCCGCAATCAAAATAGTCATAGGAACCCCCAGAAACCGGGGACCACCAAAAAGCCATTTTATAGTGTATCAAGCGAACTGATGGTTTAAACTCCCTGGCAAAGCACGCAACGTGTTGTTTTTCTTTTTCTTTCATTTCAGAGGTTTTATGTCTGCGCTTCCAAAACCGAAATACACACTGGAAGAATACCTGGAACTTGACCATCGGTCCGAAGAACGGCTTGAGTTTTGGGACGGCGAAATCTACGCCATGAGCGGAGGGAGCTTACGGCATGACGATATCATCATCAATCTCATTAGCTTGTTGAAAAATCGTCTCCCAAATGGCCATCGATGTCGGGTTTCAGGAACTGAAGCCCGGATTAAAGCACCGGCTTCCCCCTCGCCATATCATTATGCCGATGCCAGTGTTACCTGTGGTGACCGCGAGGTCGAATTGCTCGGCAAACAGGAATTACTCGCCAACCCGGTGTTGATTATCGAGGTTCTTTCACCAACCAGCGAAGCGTTTGACCGGGGCGACAAATTTACCTTCTACAAATCAATTCAATCATTTCGTGAATATCTTCTGGTTGCCCAGCACCGTCCGCATGTAACGCACTTTTTCAAAACAGATGCCGGCGAATGGAAGTATGAAGAATTCAACGGTCTGGTAGATACGGTTGAACTGACGACAGTTGGGATTTCGTTGACGTTAAATGAGATCTATGAGGGAATCAGCTTTGGAGGGTGAGAGAACTGCGGTATGGAATTCAGGAAACTACAAATTCTCCAATCAGATACTCAGTTACAACGTCTTTCAAGTCATCATCGGTTAGTGTTGCACCCGATGGCCTGGCGATGCCAATCAATTGCTCGGCTCTCATTCCAGGTGTCAAATCAATAGCTCGAAGCTGGGCAGAATTTGAAGTCAGCGTTTTTCCAACCAGAATCTCCAGAGCAAGGAGCCGACGTTCATCCAATGGAAGCAGGTTGATTTCTTTTAACAACTCCTGGCGTGTCATAAAAACTCCCTCCCTTTCAACAATCTTGTTTCAATTGACTTTCAACCCGGTGTTATTTTCGAGTGTATCTTAACTTTTTAATTTGCGCTATTTGAGCACCTTTCCAAGAAATGCCTGGAGCGCACGATCAAACTCCTCAACCTTCAGTACACGGCAAACCACAGCAAAAGCAAGACTTGCAAGACCAATTGTCAGTGTGAGTTGGACACAACGTAACCAGAAGCTACTGGCTTGCCAGAAATGGACACATCCCCAGGCGGTTACCGAAAGCAGACCAGACGCCACCAGAATTTTCAGGAATCCCTCCCAAAAAGCCCCTTCCAATCGCTGCCGGGTATGCTGTTTGAGCAGCCACACCAACATCACAAATTCAATCAGAATCACCCCTGCCGTCGAAAGTGCCAGCCCGGTGTGGCCAAAGTGAAAGACCCGGACCAGCAGATAATTCAATCCAAAATTGAGCAATACTGAGCCAACACTGAGCAGCACCGGTGTTCGTGTATCGTGCAGCGAATAAAACACCGGCGCCAGCACTTTGATTGCGGCATACCCAGTCAACCCCAGGGCATAACATCCGAGCGCCGAAGCCGTCGCCTGTGTATCAACTGCTGTAAACTTCCCGTGCTCGTAAATCACAGCTACAATGAGCTTTCCCAGTACAGCTAGCCCACAGGCCGATGGAATACACAGCACCATCACCAGCCCCAGTGCCTGTGAAATCTGGCGCTGAAGATCAGAGAAATCTCGCCGACTCGCTGCCCGCGCCATGGCTGGAAACGTCGTGGTGGCAATCGCCACGCCAAAAATGCCAATCGGGAATTGAATCAATCGAAAACTATAGTTGAGCCATCCAACCGGACCATTTCCCAGTTCCGAAGCAAAATAGGTGTTGATGAAAACGTTGATTTGCGTAGCGGCACCACCAATCACTGCCGGGAGAAACAACCACAGCACCCGCCGGACATCCGGGTCAGTCATCGAAACTGTTGGAGCATACCGGTATCCAGCCGACCACAGGCCCGGCAGTTGAATGACAATTTGCAATGTTCCGCCAATTAACGTTCCAGCCGCCATTCCGAAAATGGCCAGCGCGACGCGGCTTGTATCCACCTGGTCAGGGTGTTGCAGACCAGCCAGCACGCGAGCCATTCCAAACACATACTCTGGCGCCAGCCAGCCAGCACAGGCGAGACCTCCGAAAATTGCGCCGACGTTGAAACTGGCCGAGGCAAATGATGGCGCGGCAAACTGTTCTCGGGCATTGAGCGTGCCCATCAGGAGTGATGCCAGAAACACCATTCCGACAAATGGCCACATCAATCGGGCCAGCCCCACCGTCAAATCAGCTTTGCCAGGAATGCCGCCAAACCCTGGGGCAATCAGTTCCATCAATTGCGGTTGAAACCAGACTCCGGCCACAACCACCAGCCCGGAAAGCAAAAGCAGCACATGCAGAACGCGATTGACCAGCGTCCACAGTGCTGCTTCTCCATGCGTTGCAAGCTTTTGTGAAAAAACCGTGACAAAAGCCGTTGAGAGACCGCCTTCGGAGAACAAATCCCGCAACAGATTGGGAATCCGAAAAGCGGTAACAAAAGCATCGTACTCCAGCCCGGCACCAAACAAGATGGCAAAAACTTGTTCGCGAACCAGCCCTAAAATTCGACTGCTTAGAATGGCAAATCCAACAAAGCCAGCGTTTCGGGTTCGGGGTTCGGGGTTCGGGGTTCGGGGTTCGGGGTTCGGGGTTCCGGGTTTTTGAAGGGCTGAAAAATCCAGGGCTGGGGGCTGGGGGCTCAGGGCTGAAGGAACCTCTGGTGTCCCATTGCCCCCTTGTCCTTGTGTCATTCTGTCACCTTGTCACCCTGTCCCCTTGTTACCTGTCACCTTGTCCTCTTGTCACCCTGTCACTTCAAATACTTCACCATATGTTTGCCCATCAGGTAGCCGTCATAAAACTTGAACGGGAATTCGCCCGAAGTGTAGTGACCACAGGGCATCCAGGCAGTCTGGTATGGAATCCGGCAGCGTTCAAACTCGCTCATCAACTGGCGTGACAGATGCGGCAGGAAGGTCATGTCGTATTGCGCTGAAATCAAAAGGGTTTTGTGGCCATGATGGATTTCGTTGCGCAGCCGCTTGACGAATGGCTGGGGACTAATGGCCATCCAGTAGTTGCGTAGATCCGCTCTTTGGACCTGCCCTTCAAGCCCATCCCGGACGTGGCGGGTTGAGATGCCGGTCCAGACGACGTCTGCAAAGTAACTTGAAACGTGGTTAAACGCCCCAACCCGTATCCGAGGGTCGTGAACATAACTCAGGAAACTGATACAGGAGCCAATACTGGTGCCGACAATGCCAAACCGTGTATACCCAAGCGTTTCCAGCCAGGTAATGATGGATCGGACATCCTGCACCGCCTGACGGCACGCCTGCAGCGTCCGGCCAATATTGGGGCTCACCATATAGTCGGCCCGCATTTGATTTTGTGGTTTGCGACTGTCGTGATAGGGCAGGCTCAGGCGAACCGCTGCCATCCCCAGCTTATTCATCATCTGACACACGGCGACATGTCCGCGAATGTCGGCATTCCACTGCGGCAGGACAATCACCACCGGCGGCATCTCCCCGGAACCATTCTTTTTGGCAGTGACGGGAAAGTAGCGGGCATAGGCTATATTGTTGGTTTCATAGGGAGTTTGAACCGTGCTGCGAAACGTGAGCCAGTTATCGTGAAAGTGCCATTCCGGGACTTCAGCCGGAGTGAAAAAGGCATCACTGTTGGCCACGACCTTTGCATTGTATTCCATCAGGAACTGGTGCGGATCAGTCAGGGCAATATCTTCAAACGGAAAGGGTTCCGGAAGATAGGCATTCATATCCGCCAGATGTTCGAGACCCCACGTAAACGGGTCGGCTCGACGATTGCGGTCACGGGTTGAAAGGTGAACTTCCCAGCGGTGAATCCAGTCTTTTAGAAGGGCCATAATTCCAAGGATGAATTATGAATTATGAATTATGAATTCTCAGAGGATAAAACCCGTGCTTTTTCAATTGGATAGTTTTTCTTTATTAACTATTCAATCTCACACTCAGCATCATCTATCACTTTACAACCCAATGATTCTTCCATAATTCATAATTCATAATTCATAATTCATAATTCGTTAAGCGGCATAAAGGCGGCGGTGACAATAAATCACAGCCGCCTTTCAATTTGCAAAAGAGAATAAATGGTCAGCGAATCAAAGAAGGTTGGGTTTTATAGGTCAGGACTTTTTTCCGGTAGTCATCGCCCTGTACCAGAATCGTTTTACACATTTCATACAGCCGTGATCGAAGGCGTGCCCCAACCCGATCTGTCAACGTTTCTTCTCCAGGTTTCGTCCCCGGCAAGGGCGTGTCCAGATAGTTTGAAGTGATAATGGTAATTTTCTTCTCGTTGTACCGGGTGTTGATAATCTGGGTAATCGTATCCTGAACCCAGGCAGTTGGCTTATTGGCGCCAAGCTCATCCAGTACAAGCACTTCAGCTTTGTACACTGGATCAAGCACGGCTGATTCCGTTGCGTGAGTGTTGGGGTTATAGCTTCCCTGAATCTCTTTTAACAAATCGCGAAAGTCATAAAACAGGCAGGGTACATTTTTCCAGGTAATCAACTTGTTGATCACCGCTGCGGACAAATGGGTTTTCCCCACGCCACAGGGGCCTAAAAACAGTAACCCGTAATCAATTGCCGGGTACTCTTTCAAGAAATGGTGACAGTCCTGTTGGGCGCGAGCCTGCGACGTGTGCTCGGGTGAATTGGGTTTCCCTTGAGGGTAATAATTGGACAACGTGCAATTCTTAAAGCGAATTGGAATCCGGGCCCGGGTGAGTAAAGTATCCTGTTGATTGGTCTTCCGGCACGAACAAGGGCGAGATTGGCGAAGTGCTGGCAGAAACTCCCAGCCCGTACCCCGACACTTGGTGCAGGTAGACGACTCAGGTTCTACTGGTTCAGGCTGGAGGTCTGAATAGAGATTGAGCTGATCTGGAGCTGACATAAGACACCTATGGTGATTCCCAGTCCCACGTGACTGAGACCACACCGGCTTGTTTTTCTTTTGGAGTATAAACTGCTGAACCCTTGTCGAGCTGCTCACGGGTGAGAGCATCGGCAAGTATCGTTGAAGGTTGCTCAAAAATCAAGCGTGGCGACAGGGTTTTCCCACGCAGGTGACTGCAAAAATCTGACCTATTTTTTGCCCGAAAGCATCGGGAAAACTTGACCAGGTCTCATTGATTTTGAAAACACTTTTCAAGTAGTATCCATTTTTCTGAACACACTTCTTCATTTTGCCAGGCTTGCCCCTGAAATTTTTAAGTACCCGTGGAGCCTTATGACCAGACTTCGTGCTCTCCTTTCTCCGTTCACTTCCCTAAAAACCTCTTCCAAACTTCCCCAAAAATTGGTTGAGGTTCCCGCCGGTGTACGAGTTCGCATTCGTGGGTTTGAAACGATGGAAGGCACTGAAACGCTACGGGAACGCGGCCTGTGCGAAGAAGCCGAAGTTCGGGTCCTCAAAGCCGGTGATCCGCTTGTCTGTCTGGTCTTTGGCAGCCGCCTGATTTTGAACCGCACCATCGCCGAAGGCATCCTGGTTGAGGTTTTGGGCTAGAGCGAAAGAGCACACAAAAGCGAGTAACGAGTAGCGAGTAGTGAGTAGTAAAACTGAATTCCTTTACCCGCGTTGTTTGAGTAGTTCCCTTTAAATCTCAAACGTGAACAACAGATTTGATTGACTACTTGCGACTCGCTACTCACAACTCGCTCTAAATGACATATATGACCGATTCCCAATCAACACCATCCCCAACAACGACTCCTGGCCGGGTAACCCTTGATACCCTGAAGATTGGTCAGGAAGCCCAAATTGAGCGACTTCGCGGTGGACGCGCCACCGCCCAGCGATTACAGGAAATGGGTTTGATTCCTGGCACGACGGTCCGGGTACTGAAATTTGCTCCGCTTGGTGATCCCATCGAATTGATGCTCCGTGGCTATCATTTAACCCTTCGGAAAGAAGAAGCCGCCTTGATTGAAGTAACCCTGTCAGTACCACCTGCGTAAGCGGGTGGACTGAATCTGAAGAGGCCACCCACCTGCTTACGCAGGTGGTACTGACAGCTCATTCTTCATTCCCTGGCTTTGTTGTTTTTATGAGTTCATCCCGTCTTGACCCGGCGATTTCGTCCCCGCCCGAACCAACTTCCCTCCGAACAGTCGCCCTGGCCGGCAATCCAAACTGTGGCAAAACCACTGTTTTCAATGCTTTAACTGGCCTTCGCCAAAAAGTCGGCAATTATCCCGGCGTCACCGTCGAAAAAAAAGAAGGCCGCCTGCGGGTTGAGCAGGTTGATTTGACGCTGGTTGACATCCCCGGAACTTACAGCCTGTCTGCTCGCTCACTTGACGAACAGGTTGCCCGCGACGTTTTGCTTGGGCTGATGGAAGGCGCGACCCGCCCCGATCTGATTGTATCCATTGTTGATGCCAGCAATTTGGAGCGCAATCTCTATCTGACAACCCAGTTGATGGAGCTTGGTCGCCCAGTCGTGGTGGCGCTCAATATGATGGACGTGGCCGCCCAAAACGGACTCGACCTGGATGCGCAACTCCTGTCCGAGCACCTTGGCGTTCCAGTCATCCCGCTGGTTGCCAGCCGAAACATCGGGTTTGAACAATTGCGGCACATCCTGATTGGTTCACTTCCCCCACTTCCCAAACGCCAGTGGACGCTCCCTCGCGAAGTTGAGCACGAAGTCCAAAAACTGGCCAATGTCCTGATTCAACAGGAGATTGAACCCGAAGCGGCTGAAGGCGAAGCCATTCGCCTGTTGCTCAATGACACCGAAACTTCCCCAATCAAACAGGAACTGACACCCGAAGTTGAGTCCCAAATTGCTGAATCACGCGCCTACCTTGAATCACTCGACATTGACTGGTGGTCGGTTGAAGCCGAAGGCCGCTATGGGTGGATTAAGAATGTCGCCGTTGCCGCCGGCGTGGTTCACCAAAAGTTTCGCCGAACAACCAGCGATAAAATTGACAGCGTGTTGACCCATCGGGTGTTTGGCCCGTTGATTTTTGCCGTGGTGATGGCCGTTGTTTTCCAAAGCATCTTTAAATGGGCTGAGCTTCCAATGAACTACATTGATCAACTCACAGCTCAAGCCAGCAACTGGGTGCGAACGCTGATTCCAGATGGTGACCTGCAAGGTCTGGTGGCCGAAGGGGTCATTCCCGGTGTTGGTGGGGTGGTCAAGTTCCTGCCCCAAATTCTGATTTTGATGTTTTTTATTTCGCTGCTGGAAGATACCGGCTACATGGCTCGCGCGGCGTTCATTATGGATCGCATCATGCGGCGGGTCGGGCTCAATGGAAAATCCTTTATTCCGCTGTTGAGTTCATTTGCGTGTGCCATTCCGGGCATTATGGCCACCCGGACGATTGAAAACTCAAAAGATCGGCTGGTGACGATTCTGATTGCCCCGTTGATGAGTTGCAGTGCCCGTTTACCTGTGTACACGTTGATGATCGGCGCGTTCTTCCCTGCCGATCAGACCCTGTTTGGAGTCATCACCCTGGCTGGGCTGGTGCTCTTTGCCATGTACTTGCTGGGAATTGTGGCTGCGATTTCAATGGGCTGGCTGTTTAAGAAAACACTCATCAAGAGCGGAACCACGCCACTGATTATGGAGCTTCCGCCCTATCGGCTTCCTTCCTGGCGCAATATTTTTTCTTCGCTCCTGAGCCGGACGGGACAATTTTTACAACGAGCAGGAACGGTTATTCTGGCTATCTCAATGATTCTGTGGTTTTTGGCGGCTTATCCCAAAACTCTGGTACTTTCCAGAAATTACAAGAGTGAGCAGCAAGCGGTTGAGACATTGTTCACGGCCCAGAAAATTTCGCTCGAAGAAAAAGATGCTCGTTTGGCTCAACTCTCCTTTGAAGAAACAAGCGAACGCAGCCGGATGAGCTACCTTGGCCGGATCGGTCACCTGATCGAACCGGTCATTGCTCCACTTGGATTTAACTGGAAAATTGGTGTCGGTCTGGTTTCGGCCTTTGCGGCACGCGAAGTCCTGGTCAGTACCCTGGCGATTGTCTATAGCGTCGGGGATGATTCTGACGAAGCGGCTCCCAGTCTGCATCAGGCATTGCGCAACGACCGCTATCCAGATGGACGCCCGGTGTATAGCCCGCTGGTTGCGATTTCGCTCATGGTCTTTTTTGTACTGGCGCTCCAATGTATGTCCACATTTGCGATTGTCCGTCGGGAAACCAATAGCTGGCGCTGGCCCTTTTTTATGCTCGGCTATATGACCTTGCTCGCTTACCTTGGTTCGTTGACGGTGTTTCAAGGTGGGCGGCTGCTGGGGTTTCAGTGAAGAATGAAGAAAGTGGTTAGTGGGTAGTGGGTAGTGGTTAGTGGTTAGTGGTTAGTGGTTAGTGGTTAGTGGTTAGTGGTTAGTGGTTAGTGGTTAGTGGTTAGAAATCATTCATTCTGTATCTGCCTATGGAACAAGAACTTTTAGCCCTGATGTGTGTTGCCGGAGCAGCCAGTTATCTGGTTTGTGGATGGGTGCGTCGAACATTCCTCCGACCTTCGGTTGAGGGACCAGGGTGCGCCAGTGGATGCGGGAAATGCGGTTCAGCTCCGACAATGCCTCCGGCTTCCCTGCCACGCCGGTCATTGCCGGTGATTCGACCCACATCACAATAAAGAAAGTGGTTCTTGGTTCTTCTTCGAAAGTATTGATTTCTAACCACTAACCACTAATCACTAACCACTAAGGGAGTCGGATGGAAATATCATACCACCAGGGTTCAGGGTTCAGGGTTCAGGGTTCAGGGTTCAGGGTAGGCTAATCCAACTTGAGCCGTAACCGCCGGTTTCCTGGTACTCATCTTGAGCGGAACCCGTTGCTTCATCGCCTCAAACCCTGAGCCCTGAACCCTGAACCCTGGTTCATTGGGACTTTATTTTCTTCTGGGTCCCTAACCACTAACCACTAACCACTTTCTTCATCCTTCATTCCGCCAGTTTCGTCCAATCACCCGACTGGATAAACGACGCCCAGTAAAACGGATGCTGGCGTTTTGGGTCTTTGAGTAGCTTGAGTTGAGTGTTGCGCAAGGCTTCGCTGCGGCCTTCGCCAGCTTTGAGGCGCGTGTAATATTCGGTCATTAGTTCTTGAGTTCCTTGATCTGAAACGGCCCATAAACTCATCATTTGGGCTTCGCTCCCGGCCAGCACCAGCGCCCGTCGGAGGCCATAGACCCCATCCCCGTTTTTGACATCCCCCAAACCGGTATCACAAGCCGAAAGTACAACGAGCTTCGTTCCCCACAAATTGAGTTGCGCCGCTTCCAGCGCGGTCATCACCCCGTCATTGTCTCCGGTCCCACCCCGATTTGCTCCCGCAAAAAACAGCATTGACCGCAACAGGGGATTTAATTCACGCTGGTTTTCATAGTCTTTTAGCAGTTCGGCCAAAGCCTGTCGAGATTGGGGCGATTCAGCGACTGCAAGTTCCTGGGGTACATCTTCCAGAAAATATCCGTGCGTGGCGATATGCAACATTTTTGGCCTGACAGCCTGTTTGAGAATGGCTTCCGTTGCGTCAGATTTCATCTTTAATTGTGCTTCAGGAAACATCGCTTTGATTTCCTGACCTTCTTTGCGGGTTCCCGACAGCCGTGACAACCGATGCACTGCCCCCCTCGACAACTGCGGTCCCGTCCCATCCGCATAATCGGGGTCGGCCATCACCAGCGGGGGTTCCTGGCTCTTCACTTTTGCAGCCATTCGCAGCAAGTCACGCCCACTGGTCAGGTAGGTCAAGGTATAATTTTCCACCAAAAACTTCCCGTTTTCATCAACCAATGCTGAAAAGGGAATCAGATTCAACGCCCCATCCGGAGAAACCAGCAGGTGGCGGGTGGATCCGATCAGATTCCGTACTGGCTTCATCACCAGCGTGTCCAGAACTTTGGATAACGGTTGAACTTCTTTGACAAAATCTTTCTTTGAATTCCCCAATGCCTGGCGTAGCGCTCCAACAACCTGGTCAACGGCTTCGGCCTCACCCAGGTCAACCCAGAGTAGGGTTTTGGGTTCCGGGTTCCGGGTTCCGGGTTCCACTTTTTGAAGATCGCCCTTCTCCTTTGAACCTGAGTTCGGTCCAGAAAAAGTATCTGGCTGAGATTGAATTCCCTTTGCTTCAGACTTTGAACCATGAACCCTGAACCCTGAACCCTGTTTTTCGGCCCCTGTCCTCTGCCTGAGCACATATGCCACATACCGTGGTTTTCCAAACGTTCCTGTTTTCACATCAAAAGGCTGATACAGGGCATATTCCACCAAAGCCGCATTGGCTGGAATCAATTTTTGTATCGCTTCCAGGGTAATCGGAGTGGTCTGAACTTTGAATTCTCCGGACAGACGGCTGATCTCGTTTTCCAATTTTTCTTTTTGATCTTCCAGTACCCGCATGCTGGCGTGATGTTCTTCCGGCTTCTTTTTTCCTGGGCCACGCAACGTCAGAACCGAGATTTGGCTGGCCAAATTTGCATAATCATCCAGCAGTTTTTGGGTTTTGGGACGCTGCTGATTCCGCAAAATCGCCAGGGCGTTGGTCATCGCATCCAACCCTCGTCCTTTGCGGCGGAGAATCACGGTGAGAGCGGCCCGGAGAGCGGCTGGGTCTTGTGGTGCTGTCTGAACATGCAAAGAAATTGTGAGGTCCGTCTTATTTGCGGTCTTTTTCAGATACAGTACTTTTTGGTTTTCCGAACCGGAAACCAGATTGCGGGCCAGATCGCTTTCGATGGCGTCATTGCTCCGTGACCGATATCCAACTGCCTGAGTTATTTCGCCTGTGGCCTGATAGAACACAGCCAGGTGGCTAAGGCTACTGGCAACAGACGGATGCTCAACACCCAACGCTTTTTCCCTGATCGTCAATGACCTCACCAAAAGCGGCTCGGTCCTGGAATACTCGCCCCTGGCCTGGTAGACCACTGCCAGATGATTGAGGTTTTCGGTAATTGATGGATGCTCAACACCCAATGCCTTCTCATAAATCGCCAACGACTTCACTAAAAACAATTCGGCTTTAGCATAGTCACCTTTGACTCGGTAAATTCCGGCCAAATTATTGAGACTTTCAGCGACGGAAGGGTGTTCGGCCCCCAAAACTTTTTCCCGAATCGCCAACGACCTCATATACAGCGACTCAGCCCTGGCGTATTCACCTTTGGCCCAGTGAAGACCAGCCAGGTTGTGCAGACTGACCGCAACAGATGGGTGTTCGGCGCCCAACAGCTTTTCCCTGATTGCCAATGCCCTCGCCAAAAGCGGTTCGGCCTGCGGATAATCACCTTTGGCGAGATAGTGCACAGCCAGACTATTGAGCGTATTCGCGACAAGTATATGTTCAGTACCGAGTGCCTTCTCCCTGATCGTCAATGACCTTACATACAAGGGTTCAGCCCGCGTATACTCACCCTTGTCATTATAGAGCGCCGCCAGGTTATGAAGGCTGCCGGCAACAGACAGGTGCTCAGAACCCAATACTTTTTCATACATCGCCAACGACTTCACCAAAAGCAGCTCGGCATTGGTGTACTCCCCTTTGGCTTTGTAGACCTGAGCCAGGTTGTTGAGGCTCTCAGCAATCAGGGCGTGCTCTGGTCCGAAAATCTTTTCCGCTTTATCCAGAGCTTGTTGAGCAACGGGTAAAGCCTGGTCATATTTTCCGGCCTGATAAAGTTCCTCAACTTCCGTATGCAGTTTTTTAATCTCACCTTGAGCCTGTTCCGGCTCGGCGATTTCTTTGCTAGAGGAATTTTGTGGACTGGATGTTGGAATTTTGGTTTGTGGGCACAGATGGGCCATTGGGATGGAAATCAATCCACTAAAAACAATGAGGATGATCATTACTAACCTGAACAGGTGTCGTTTCATCCGGTATTCCTCCATGGTTTAGGTCAATATCAACTACCATTTTGGACGTGGGGCTTAGAACTCCGGGCCTAGAAAAACACAGTTTTTTCAATTACTTAACCTTCTGTGCTTATATGAAATGATGAGTTAGACCCCTCCAACCCTGTTTTTACAGATGCCCCCACTGCCCCGATTGAATAAACGAAGCCCAGTAAAACGGATGGCGTCGTTTGGGGTCTTTGAGCAGCTTGAGTTGGGTGTTTCGCAAGGCTTCGCTCCGGCCTTCGCCAGCTTTGAGGCGCGTGTAATATTCGGTCATCAATTCGCGCGTGCCCTGGTCTGAAACCGACCACAGACTCATCATTTGGGCTTCGCTTCCGGCCAGCACCAGCGCTCGCCGGAGACCATAGACCCCATCACCGTTTTTGACATCACCCAAGCCGGTGTCGCAGGCCGAAAGCACAACGAGCTTCGTTCCCCACAAATTGAGTTGTGCGGCTTCCAGTGCCGTCAGTATCCCATCGTTGTCGCCACTCCCACCCTGATTTGCCCCGGCAAAAAACAGCATTGACCGCAATAGTGGATTCAATCCACGCTGTTTTTCATAGTCTTGCGGCAATTTCGCCAAAGATCGTTGAGCTTGAGGTGAATCATCTGTGGCAGGTTCTGGCGGTGCGTCTTCCAGAAAATACCCATGCGTGGCGATATGCAGGAGCTCCGGCCTGACGGCTTGTTTAAGAATCGCTTTTGTCGCTTCGGCTTTCATCTTTAATTGGGCCTGGGGGAAAATCGCTTTGATCCCTTCGCCTTCGAGACGTGTTCCCACCAGTTGCGACAATCGGTGCAGTGGGCTTCCCAGCAGTTGTGGTCCGGTCCCTTCTTTATAATCCGGATCAGCGATCACCAGCGGCGGTTCCTGGCTCTTAATCTTGACGCCCAGTCGCAGCAAATCACGTCCGCTGGTCAGGTAGGTCAAGGTGTAGTTTTCCACCAGAAACTTCCCGTTTTCATCAAGGAGTGCCGAAAATGGAATCAGATTCAAGACACTATCTGGGGAAATCAGCAGGTGGCGCGCGGTTCCGACCAGTTTCCGCACTGGCCGCATGACCAGTTTGTCCAGGGCCTGCGACACGGATTGGATTTCTTTGAGAGCACTTTTCTTGGGATTACCGAGCGCCTGACGCAGTGCGCCAGCGGCCTGGTCAACCGGTACAGCATCACCTAAATCGGCAAACTGGATGTGTCCGCTATGGGTGAGCAGATAAACGGCGTAACGAGGATTTCCAAACTGGTTGGCTTTTACGTCATAGGGCCGATACACGGCATATTCCACCAGTGCCGCATCAGCGGGAATCAGTTTTTGAACGGCTTCCAGGGTAATCGGGCTGGTCTTGACTTTAAACTCCCCGGATACACGGCTGATTTCGTTTTCCAGTTTTTCTCTCTGGTCTGTCAGTGACCGAATGTCGGCCAGATGGTCTTCCGGATTCTTTTTTCCTGGGCCACGCAACGTTAGAACCGAGATTTGACTGGCCAGATTCGCATAGTCATCCAACAATTTTTGAATTTCGGGACGTTGCTGATTTCGCAAAATTGCAATGGTGTTGGTCATGGCATCCAGCTCTCGCCCTTTGCGACGCAAAATCACGGTCAGGGCAGCCTGGATGGCAGTCAAATCGCGCGGCGCGGCCTGGATGTGCAAGGAAATGGTGCAATCCGTGCGGGTTGCCGTTTGTTTCAGATAGAGCGCCTTCTGAAGTTCGGAACCAGAAGCCAAATTACGGACCAGGTCACGTTCGGTGGTGTCATTGCCACGTTTCCAATACTGAATCGCCTGAGCCGTTTCTCCTTTAGCCTGGTAGAGCACCGCCAGGTTGTTGAGGGTAGTGGCTGTTTCCGGGTGGTCGGCGCCCAGAGCCTTCTCCCTGATCACCAACGATCTCACCAAAAGCGACTCGGCCCGGGTGTACTCACCTTTGTCACGATAGAACACAGCCAGGTTGTGAAGGCTACCAGCAGTTTCTGGGTGGTCAGCGCCCAGAGCCTTCTCCCTGATCGCCAACGCCCTTATATACAGCGGCTCAACCTGTGTAGAGTCACCTTTGTCACGATAGAACACAGCCAGATTGTTGAGGCTGCTGGCAACAGATGCATGTTCAGCCCCCAATGTCTTCTCATTGATTGCCAACGACCTCAAAAAAAGCGGTTCAGCACGTGCATAGTCACCTTTGTCACGATAGAGCCCAGCCAGATTGTTCAGGCCGTTGGCGACAGATGCGTGTTCAGCCCCCAACACCTTTTCCAAAATCGCCACCGATCTCAAAAAAAGTGGCTCGGCCCTGGTGTAATCACCTTTGCTGTAATAGAGCAAGGCCAGGTTGTTGAGACTGGTGGCAATAGACGGATGGTCGGCACCCACTACTTTCTCCCGGATTGCCAATGACCTCACATACAGCGACTCAGCCTGTGTATAGTCACCTTTTTCAGAGTAGAGCAAAGCCAGGTTGTTGAGGTTGAGGGCAACCAGCGGATGGGTAGTGCCTAACACTTTCTCAAAGATCGCCAACGATTTTACATACAGGAGTTCAGCCTTGATGTAGTCACCTTTTTCACGGTAGAGATCAGCCAGATTGTTCAGGTTGACCGCCGTCTCCGGGTGGTTTGCACCCAAGGCTTTCTCTCTGATTGCCAACGACCTCACAAACAACAATTCGGCCCGTGTATATTCACCTTTGACCTGGCAGAGCGCAGCCAGGTTATTGAGGCTGGTGGCAACATCTGGGTGGTTTGCGCCCAACGTCTTCTCTCTGATTGCCAAGGATCTCATATAGAGCGACTCGGCGCGTGGGTAATCGCCTTTGGCTGTGTAGAGTAAAGCCAGGTTGCTGAGGCTCGTGGCGACAAATGGGTGTTCAGCACCCAACGTTTTCTCAAAAATCGGCAACGCCCTCACATACAGCGGTTCGGCCCGTGTATATTCACCTTTGGTCTGGTAGAACACAGCCAGGTTGATGAGGCTGGTGGCAACATTCGGATGTTCAGCGCCCAGAACCTTCTCATAAATCGCGAGCGATCTCACATACAGTGGCTCGGCCTTGGCCAAATCACCTTTAGCGCGGTAGAGCACCGCCAGGGTGTTGAGGTTCCCAGCAACGAGAAGGTGCTCCGATCCAAAAATCCTTTCCGCCCTGTCCAGAACCTGTTGAGCGAGTGGCAATGCCTGATCATATTTTCCAGCCTGACGAAGTTTCTCAACCTCTGCACTCTGTTTTTCAATCTCAATTTGAGCCCGATCCTGTTCGGTGGCCACCCTGACAGGTTCCACGCTCAGGTCATATTTGCCCGGCGGAGCTGTTTTTTCCAATGACTCAATTTCAATGGAATACCTGCCTCCCTGCTCAATGATGGCGGAAATCGGTTCCGACCCCTGCGTGCCGTTGGGACTGTCTACCTCTTGCAGTGTTTTTCCATCTGGCCCAATCAGGCGCACCACGACATCAATCCCACGTTGCTCCACCACCAGTTTCAGGTAATCGTTGGTTTTGAGCTGAAGCGGGTAGCTGTGTTTTTCCCCACTGTTGAGTTCGCGTTCAATGGGTTTGCCCGGTGTGAGTTGGGGAATGGATTTCGAGTTGACTGATGACTGACTGGTGCTCTGAGTTGAACTCTGGACCTGGAGTTCCTGACCCAAAAGAAGACCGAGCGAACCAATCAGCGAGACACTGAGAATGCGCTGCAGCCGGACAAACCTGTGCATGAATTTTCCTCGGGGGAAAGGTGTGTTGGATGAATTTGGCTGAATCTTGGAATTTGGAGCAGGGCAGGAAGAAACTCAGTGTACCAGGAAGCCAAAAGAAAGCACACCAGGCACGATTGAAGTGAATAAAATGGAAAAATCCTTTCAGTCTTTTTTTCTGGCTGTAAATCAAAAAGCACGTTCTTTTCCAGAACGTGCTTTTTGGTTTTTCATCAAATTGTGTTTGTCAGGTTAATATTTCGGAATGGTTGGATCAATCCGATCACTCCAGGCCAGAATACCGCCCGCCAGATTTTTCACATTCTGAAAGCCTTTTGACATCAGGAAGTGGCAGACCCTGGCGCTTCGGGCACCGGACCGACAATGAACCACAATTTCCACGTCCGGGTTCAATTCTGAATAGCGCGACTCAATCACACTCATCGGGATCAAGGTCGTGTCGGCCAGATGGCAGATGTCATATTCGTGTGGTTCGCGAACGTCGAGGATGAACGGCCTGTCGCCTTGATCAAGGCGGGCTTTGAGTTCTTCAACGGTTATTTCGAAGCTGTTGCCCATGCCGAATCTCCTTTCTTAACGGGTGATTGATACTGAGCCGCTGCGGCTGGGGCATCTTTGTCTTTATTTTTCAACAATGGCTCGGGGTAGACACCCAGCGCAAAAACCAGTAATGCGGCGGCGGCCAACGCAACGCCGGATTCAAAAGAAATGCGCGGCGGAACGTATTCGCCTTCCCGGTTTTGAAAGAACATCACCACCAGTGGACGCAAATAATAGTAGAGCGAAACCGCACTGGTCAGCACGCCAATGATCACCACTGGCTGGTATCCGGCAAACCATGCCTGCTTAAAGACCACAAACTTCCCGATGAAACCAGCGGTCAATGGAATTCCACCCAGACTGAGTAGGAAAATCATCAACAACACTGAAAGCCCCGGATTTTGGAATCCGATTCCGGCAAAATCGTCAATTTCCGTCTTTTCATCACCCTGCCGGGCCAGCAGCGAAATCACCGTAAAGGCCCCCATGCTGGTCACGGCATAGGCAAGCATATAAAAGGCCACCGGTTTCCAGTCATTCCCCAAAATACCAACCATGCCATACCCGGCATGGGCAATCGAAGAATACGCCAGCATGCGCTTGATGTTGGTTTGCGTGATTGCCACCACGTTCCCGATGATCATTGACATAATGGCAATAATCACCACGGCACTTGTCCAGGTTGAATAGAGGGTGCCGCCGGCATTGGTACTTGAGGTTCCAAACAACACGGTGTCCTGGGCAAAGGCTTCGACAAAAACACGCAGGAACGCCGCAAATGCGGCAGCTTTGGGACCAGCCGCCATAAATGCCGTCACGGCGGTTGGTGCACCCTGATACACATCCGGCGCCCAGAGGTGGAAGGGCACCGTGGCAACTTTGAATGACAACCCAATCAGCATCAGGGCCGCGCCAATCATCAGAATCGGCATTGAGGTAACGTCACCCGTCAAAATCGCATCGTGAATCCGCGCCAGATTGGTGGTTTTGGTGGCACCATAGACCAGCGCAATCCCATAGAGCAGAAACCCAGTCGAAAAGGAACCTAAAATAAAGTACTTCAATGCCGATTCGTTGGACCGAACATCACCCCGCCGGTAGCCAGCTAACACATAGGTCGTAATTGAGAGGATTTCAAGCCCCAAAAACAACATCGCCAGGTCACCAGCGGCAGCCATCAACATCATTCCAACCGTGGCAAACATCAGCAAGGTGTAAAATTCACCCGGTGGAAGCCGCTCGTCATCCAGGAACTGCATGGATGCCAGGACTGCTAACGCCGCTACAATCAAAAAGATGAGCACAAAATACAGCCGCAACTGGTCGCTGACAAACATACCGCCAAACGCAGTGTACTCAGGGGCATTCCATAACCGAAGGAGACCACCACCTGCGCCGATGATTCCGGCCAGGGCAATCACCCCCGAGTCCCGCCGTCGCTCCTGCGGCGAAAAGGCGTCATACATCATGATGACAAAGGCCGTCAGGGTAATGCAGATTTCGGGAATGATGACAACGTAGTCTTGGAGCTTGGGAAGTTCAGGTAAAATGAACATAAGACAGTTTTTTCGGTCAGATTTCTTTACTCAATTCGGATTAACAAAATCAAGGCACGTGGCAAGTTTCAGAAGGTTTTTCTTCAAGGTTCAAACTTTAGATTCAGGACCCTTTCGACCACCGAGGAGTTGATTTACTACTCGCTACTCGCTCTTCACTTTTCTCTAGTGAGCCAGTTTGGTTTGCTGAGTATCGGCTTTGGCAACTTTGACGACCGCTTTCTGAACTTTTTCCATATCAGCGTGCATAGTGCGCAGGAACAGGTTTGGCGCCACGCCCATAATCACCATCAGGGCAATCAAGGGTGCCACCATCACGATTTCGCGGGTGTTCATATCTTCCAGTTTGGCGTTTTTCGGATTGGTAATTTCCCCAAACACCACTCGCTGGAGCATCCACAGCAAATAGACCGCCGATAAAATCACGCCTGTTGCCGCCAACGCCGTGTAGATCACATTGTGCTGTGAAATAAAGGCACCCAACAGAATCAAGAATTCACCGACGAACCCGTTGAGCATTGGTAACCCGGCTGAGGAAAGACAGGTAAAGACAAACAACACCGCATAGAGCGGCATCGGGGTCACCAGCCCGCCAAATTCTGAAATCAGGCGCGTGTGACGGCGTTCATAAATCATACCGACAAACAAGAAGAGCGCTCCGGTCGAGACACCGTGGTTGAGCATTTGATAGAGCGCGCCTTCCAACCCCTTATCGGTAAACGAGAAGATCCCGAGCACCACAAACCCAAGGTGGCTGACCGACGAATAGGCAACCAGCTTCTTCAAATCGGGCTGCACCATCGCCACCAGTGCCCCATAAATAATGCCAATCACCGACAAGATAATGATCGGCACGGCAAACTTGTGACTGGCCTCTGGGAAGAGCGGCAGGTTGAATCGAATCAACCCGTACGTTCCCATCTTGAGCAGGACAGCGGCCAGAATCACCGATCCGGCGGTTGGCGCTTCGACGTGGGCATCCGGCAACCAGGTATGGAGCGGGAACAACGGCACTTTAATCATAAAGGCCAGGGCAAAGGCCAAAAACAACCACGTCTGGGCTTCGGGCGAGATAATGGCGCGAGTGGCGACGTTTTGGGTGATCGTCACAATATCAAAGGTGAAGTTGCCGGTGGCCTGGCCATGAATGAAATACAGGCCGATCATCGCCGCCAGCATCAACAAACTGCCGACCACGGTGTAGAGAAAGAATTTGACCGCCGCATAAATACGCTGCTCCCCGCCCCACACCCCGATCAAGAAGTACATCGGCACCAGGACCACTTCCCAAAACAGGTAGAACAAAATCATGTCGAGCGACAAAAACACCCCGAGCATGCCGGTCTCAAGCAACAGCATGAACACCAGATATTCACGCACATACTTTTCAATGGCGGTCCACCCGGCCAGAATCGCAATCGGCATGGTAAACGTGGTCAAAATCACCAGCCACAGACTGATGCCGTCAACGCCCATGTGGAAGTTGACCCCCATGCTCTTGATCCAGGGAATGTTGATCGTCAGGCTCTGATCGGCATACCAGCCAATGAGCGGGAGCGACAGCACAAACGTCAACAGAGTCGAGAGCAACGCAAACCACCGCTGTGACTCTTCCGTGGCTTTGGTGGCACGTTGGTACACCACTAGCAAGAAGGCCGCCAGGGTCGGTAAGAGGGTGATAATCAACAGGATATATGACTTGAAGAAATTCATGGCAAAAGAAGAGGTTCGGGTTTCGGGACCTGGCGGAGGGTTGAAGCATCAACCTCCACCAGTCACCAGATGATCAAATGAACTTTCCAAGGAAGAAATAACCGATGAGCAGCACGGCGGCGGCAAAAATAAATGCCGCATAGGTCCGGGCAAAGCCGGATTGCAACCCACGCAGGTAATCGCCCAGACCGTACATAAATGTCCCCAGTCCATTGACAATCCCGTCAATGACCTTGACGTCAAAGATTTTCCAGAGACCTTCGCGGGAAAGATTTTCGATGGGCTTGATGATGACGGCTTCATACACTTCATCAACCCAGTATTTGGCTTCGAGGACAGTTGGCGGTTTCCAGAGCGGATTTTTGCTAAACCAGGTCCAGCCGATGGCAATTCCAATCGCGGCCAGAATCGCGGAGCCAATCGCCAGCATGCGCTCGGTGGATTCCATGGCCGGATCGTGATGGGCTTCAGCTTTGGGTTTGGCCGCAACAGCAGGTGTGGTTGCCTTTGGTTCGGCTCCGTGCGACGCACCGGAAGCACTGTGTCCAGGCGCTACTTTTTGCCCTGGTTCAAGTGGCTTTGGCGCGGCCTGTTCGCCAGCGGCATGGTGTGATTCAGTCACTGGGGCCAAAAATGCTTCAAACTGATTATGGCCGCCGAGGGCGTGAGGAATGCCAACCAGGCCACCAACCACTGATAAAATCGCCAGTACCACCAGCGGGCCCGTCATCACCCAGGGTGATTCGTGCGGTTTAAATGGTCCGTGATGATGACCGTGGCCATGATCTTTTTTACCGTGGTCATCGTGGTGATCGTCATGGCCGTGGTCGTCGTGACCGTGGCTTTCTTTATAGCGTTCGCCGCCTTCAAAAGTCACCACCATCAATCGTGTCATATAAATGGCGGTCAACAGTGCCGTGGCGACACCAAGTCCCCACAGAATCTTCCCGGCATCTCCCGGCAACACGCTGGTGCTAAAAGTCTTCCACAGAATTTCGTCTTTACTGAAGAACCCGGCAAATGGTGGAATCCCGGCAATCGCAATCCAGCCGCAGATCATCGTCCAGCGCGTCACCGGCATGTATTTCTTGAGGCCGCCCATGTAGCGCATATCTTGTTCGTGGTGCATCCCGTGGATCACGCTTCCGGAACCGAGGAAGAGCAGCGCTTTGAAAAACGCGTGGGTCATCACGTGGAAAATCGCCGCCGTGTAGGCTCCCACCCCGCACGCCAGGAACATATAGCCAAGCTGCGAAACGGTCGAATAGGCCAGAACTTTCTTAATATCCCACTGTCCAAGCCCAATGGTTGCAGCAAAAAGCGCCGTCAAACCGCCAATCACCGCCACCACCAGCAACGCCGTCGGCGCTTTGCTGTAAATTGCGTTGCAGCGCGCCACCATGTACACCCCGGCGGTGACCATCGTCGCCGCGTGGATCAACGCAGAGACTGGTGTTGGACCAGCCATCGCGTCCGGCAGCCAGACAAAAAGCGGAATCTGGGCGCTCTTCCCCGTCGCGCCAATAAAGAGGAGCAACGCAATCGTGGTCAATCCCCCGGCCATCACGGCTGCCATTCCGAAGGGTTCGGTTGGCAACTGAGCCGCCTTTTCCATCACCTCGGCAAAGTTGATCGTGCCGAAGTTGTTAAAAATCAGCAGCACGCCCAGCACCACGCCAAAGTCACCGATGCGGTTGAAAATAAAGGCTTTCTTCGCGGCATCCCCGGCTTCCTTCTTCAACAGGTAGTACCCGATGAGCAGGTATGAGCACACACCGACGCCTTCCCAACCGACAAACATCAGCAGGAAGTTATCTGCCAGGATGAGCGTCAACATCGCAAACATAAACAGGTTGAGATAGCAGAAGAAGCGATGGAAGCTCTTGTCGCCGTGCATATAGCCGGTGGCAAACACATGAATCAGAAAGCCCACACCGGTCACAAACAGCACCATAATGCCAGAGAGGGGGTCCAAGGCCAGGCCGAAATCGGCTTTGAACGTTCCCACCTGCATCCAGGTCGCCACATGTTCGGTCACCCGGCGAATGCCGTCAGCGCCTTCTTTGGCAGGGAGCAAGGCAGTGAAAAAGGTGTAAAAGGCGGTGAGTGCTGAGATTCCAACGGTGGAGCAGGCCAGCAGGCCAACCAGCCGTTCCGACAGCCGTTTCCCGATAAAGGCGAGGAGAATCGAGCCCACAAGTGGGGCAAGAACAATCAGTTTAAGCATAAAGAGTCCGTTGCTTTTGGCCCTAAAGGTCTTTCGTTTTTACAACTGGCCTTCAATGATTTCTGCTTTGTAACTATTGATTACAGAGATTTTATCAATACAAAAGGTCAGATACCCGAGACCAAAATCACATCTTTAACAAATGGGATTCATCAACGTCGAGTGTTTCACGGTTGCGGAACACCGAAATCACAATTGCCAGCCCGACACCGGCTTCAGCGGCAGCCACGGTAATGACCAGAAACACAAAAAGCTGCCCATCCGCCTGTTGAAAAAAGCTGGAAAAGGCAATCAGCGCCAGATTGGCGGCATTGAGCATCAGTTCAAGACACAACAGAACCGAAATCACGTTGCGTTTGACAAACACACCGACCGCCCCCACCGTGAACAGGAATGCGCTTAACAATAAATACCAGGACAGTGGAACCATAGTTTTTTGGGTATGGGGTTGGAAGTTTTTGGGTTAGTGAAGAATGAAGAATGAAGAAACCAGAATGAAGAAAAAACTATTTGGATAGCGAGTGTTTCTCCAGGTTTCATTCTTCATTCTTCATTCTCAATTCTTCATTCTGGTTTCTTTGTTCTGGCCCAGAAAGCTATTCTTTCTCTCGTTTTGCAAGGTGCATCGAACCAATAATGGCCATCAAAATCAGCACGGACGTGGCTTCAAACGGTAACAGATAGGTCGTCAACAGCTCTTTCCCGATGGTTTCGACCGTTCCCACACCAGGACTGACGGTTGGCGACTGGGGAATGGCCACTCGGGCCACCACAAAGACAAGCTGTGCCAGCAAAATCAATCCAAGTATACTGGCCACAGGTTTCAGGTAAGCGTGGTGATCAATATGGGTTGCCTCGCGACGCACGTTCAACAGCATGATCACAAAGACAAACAACACCATGATCGCACCGGCATAGACCACGATCTGAATGACCCCCAGAAAGTGGGCGCCCAGCATAATGTAAATGGCTGACAGGCCAAGGAAGGACAGAATCAGTGAAAAAGCCCCATAGAGCGGGTTTTTCTGCAAAATGACGCTGATGGCGCCACCCGCCACAATCCCGGCAAAAAGACAAAAAAGAATCTGTGGAAACAAAGACATAGCTCGCCACTCAGTGCGGATTGAAGCTCCGGTTCAAAAGTTCAGCGGGTGGGGCTGTCTGCCCCACCTGCTGTCGCAGTATTAGAAAAAGAGCGAAAGGGTTGCCGTTAACACGATGTTGAACAACGCCAGCGGAAGCAGGCATTTCCAACCAAAATCCATCAACTGGTCATATCGGAAGCGGGGCAGTGTGCCGCGCAACCAGATATACAGGAACAGGAAAAAGAAGATTTTGGCCGAGAAATAAACCGGTCCCAACAGCGGGAATTGATCCACGAACGGGCCTTGCCAGCCACCCAGGAAGAGCAGTGTCGCCATCGCCGAGGCCGTAATCATATTGGCGTATTCAGCCATAAAGAACATGGCAAATTTCATCGAACTGTATTCGGTATGAAATCCAGCCACCAGTTCGGTTTCGGCTTCGGGCAGGTCAAACGGCACGCGGTTGGTTTCGGCCACCATTGAAATCAGGAAGATCAAAAAACCAAGCGGTTGAAACATAAAGACATGCCACTGCATGCCAAACCAGCCGCTCTGATTGTTGACGATAGTGACCAGATCGAGTGAACCAGCTTGCAAAATCGCGCCGATGATAGACATCGCCATGGCAAGTTCATAACTCACCAACTGTGCCGACGACCGCAAACCGCCCATCAGACTGTACTTATTGTTTGAGGCGTACCCGGCGAGCACAATGCCATACACGCCCATTCCGGTCATTCCCAAAATCACCAGCACGGCCACATTGACCCGCGTGATGTGCATCTGGATTTCGCCAATTCCAGGAATGTTGATTGCACCGCCGAAGGGAATCATCACAAACGCCATTAACGCTGGGACCAGCGATGCCACCGGCGCCAGGGTGTACAGAAATTTGTCGGCATCCAGCGGAGTGATATCTTCTTTGAAAATAAACTTGATTCCGTCCGCCAGAGGCTGGAGCAAACCAGCCGGGCCAACACGGTTTGGTCCCTGGCGCATTTGAATCCACGCCAGCAACCGCCGCTCAAGCCACGTCAAATAGGCAATGACGGTCATCAACATCCCAAAAATCAAAAAGATCTTGACGCTCCACTCGATGATATAGCGTAAGAGTTTCGGATCCATGCTTCGTGTTCCTAAAAAGTTTGATGTCTCGCAACTGGGCTGAGGGCTTGGGGCGAAGGGCTGAAAAATACTTTTATTTGTCTTTAGCCTTGAAGGGGTTTTCCCTGAACCCTGAACCCCGAACCCTGAACCCTGAAAATCTAGTCTCCGCTGGCCGCCGCAAATTCACCTTCCCACTCGGCGGTTTCTCCGGCGTGGGATTCCCAGAACGGTTTGGCGTCAACCATGGTCGGAACCTGATTGAGCAGGGTTCCCATTCGGAACAATCCTTCGCCCTGTTCGACCACAGCCGTCAGGTGTTTGGCGGAGGTGTTAATTTTGGCTGTTTCCTGTTTGAGCGCCGCCAGAATTGGATCAAGTGCCACCTTTTCAACCACCGGTCGGGTGGTGCGCCAGGCACCGTTGGCGGCTTTGATTTCGGGCAAGCTGACGCCGGTATATCCGGCAACGGTTGTCCCGATTTCTTTGAGCAACGCTGGTGCCGAGCCTTTGGACGGCATATCAAGGCCCATTTCCTTGGCCACGGCCTGGGTGACCAGCCAGTCTGGACGCAACTGACCACGGCCTTCGAGCGCACGAGCCACCCGCTGGACCTGTCCGGCCAGATTGGTGAACGTTCCATCCTGTTCGGCATAACTTGAAACCGGGAAGACCACTTCGGCCAGACTCGCGGTTTCGGTCAAAAACAGCTCATGAACAATCAACAGATCAAGTTTTCCAAGGGCGTCTTTCCAGGCTGACCCATACTGGTCAACCGGATTGCTGCCGACCAGATACACGGCTTTGATGGAATTCCCAACCTGTGGCAGCCACGTCGCTGGATTTCCGGTCAGCCCCATATCAAAGGCGCCGACTGAGTTGTTGTACTGAGCCATCGGCACATAATGGACCTGCTTTTCAGTCCCATCCTGAACCAGGCTGCCCAGGCGGGCCAGGGCTTTGAGCGCTGCCCCCTGAACCGATGGACCAAAGACAATCAACAGATTGGTGGCTTTCAATACTTTTTCGCGAACGGCTTTGAGTTCAGCAACCGGCACGCCAGCCGTTTTGGCCATGGCTTCGACGCTGGTTTCATCAACCAGGGCCTGGACAATCGCACTTTCGGCGTTTGGACGAATATGGAGGAAGTTGTCAGCCTGACGGCGGGCAATCTTGATCGGGCGGGAGTTGACCACCAGCATTTGCGCGTCGTGCTTGCGTTCGGCATAGCGCACGCTAAACCCGGTGAGTGGGCTTTCTTCCGTCGGGTCGGCACCGATCATCAAGACCGTGGTGGCAGCCTGCATTTCGGCGTGGGTGGCAATCGGCGCGGAAGCATTGGCGAAAAACTCGCCTAATTCCATTGATCGGAAGTGCCCAACATTCGAGGTGTTGAGAGCTTTTCCAAACCGTGACAGGACATAGCCGGCTTCGTTGGTGATGCGGGGCGAGCCGATGATGGCCACGCTGGTATCACCGCTGGCCCGGCGAACGTCATTGAGTCGGCTGGCGGCATGTTTGAGCGCTTCGTCCCAGGTGGCAGGCACTAACTGGCCATTTTTGCGAATCAACGGCGTTTTCAATCGTTCCGGACTGCTGATAAAAGCACTGCCGTAGCGGCCCTTGACGCACAAAAACTCACCATTGATGCCCGTCATATCCTTTGAAGCAACCCGCACATACTCTTCCCCGCGCACGCCAAGGTTGATCTGGCAGCCGTCGGCGCAATAGGTGCAGGTGGTCACGGTTTCCTTCATATCCCACGGGCGGGATTTAAAGCGTGAATCAACCGAAAGCAGGGCGCCCACCGGGCAGACTTCAATACAGTTTCCGCACTGTTCGCAGCTTAAATCATTGCCATAAAAGCCGATCATCTCGTGGGTACCACGAAAGACCTTAGTCAGGGCGTGGACATCCATCCATTCTTCGCAGACCCGAATGCAGCGATAGCATTTCACACAGCGCTGTTCGTCATAGGCAATAAAGGGTGACAGGCGTTCTTCAACCTTGTCATTTTTCTGCACCATGTAGTCAGCATAGACCGTGCCGTGATCAAACGCCATGTCCTGCAATTCACACTGGCCGCCTTTGTCACACACCGGACAATCCAGCGGGTGATTGCCTAAAATGAAATCGAGCATGCCTTTGCGCATCTCAAGGATTTCACTTGAGTTGGTGGTCACCACCATGCCGTCGGTCACGGTCACGGTGCAGGAAGTGGCCAGCTTGGGCATTTTTTCAATCCGCACCAGGCACATGCGGCAGGCAGCCTGCGGCGTTAAGTCCGGGTAGTAGCAAAAGCTGGGGACATCAATCCCGTGGTCTTTACAGACTTCAATCAGGAGTTTTCCCTTGGGAGCTTGGTACTCCTTCCCGTCAATCGTCACTTTCACCAGTTCCATAAAAAATCCTACCTGTTTACTGACTGAATTTTGGTCGCGTGGAGCGTGGGGAGTCGGGACATGCCGAAGGCGTTCGGGACGAACGGCTTGGGTACAGGCATATCGCCTGGGTTGTCTGAAATACTGAGGTAAACTGGAAATCCTTTCACGATTCAGACTGGTTCGTATAGTCAACCTTCCGTCCAGCACCACGACCAGGGTCAGTACCACCTGCCTCAGCGGGTGGGGTTCGTTGTGTTAAGTCACCAAAGTCAGTACCACCTGCCTCAGCGGGTGGGTCAGTCACTGAGGCACAAGACACCCTGGCTGTGAAATTTCCCTCGAAACCGATCAAAACTCTTTCCGGAAGAAGGCTTTGCAAAAGACAGGAGCGAGTTTGCACCACCGGGCAAAACCATCGCCAAAAGGACTGACTCAACCGATCTAAAGTAAGTGATAGGAACAAGATACCGAACGTGTGATGATGGGCTACCCAGGTGAGTGTGGGCTTGGGTTTGAATGATGCGCGCGTATACTAGCGTCTGAAGTTATGGCTGACAAGCGTCAATCGAAGAAATTTGATTGGGTTTCATGCCAAAGGCTTTGATTCATTGGCTTTTTCCGCTTACTCCCAGGTACCGTTAAGCTTTTGGACTTTGTGGCCCTAACAGACACCGCGCTAGCGGCGTATAGCGTGACCCGGTCGGCAGCAATTCGCTTTTCATCACGATCAATTCTGAAACCGAAAAGGTAATTTTTGCAAAAGGTGTGCTCTGATGGGCTCTGGCCAAAGTCTGGTCTGATTTTTCGCCGCGCAACCGGGCCAGAGTCAAATGCGGGCTGAAGGGTCGCTCTTCGCGGGCAAAACCTTCATCGGCACAGGCCGTTTCAAGTGCGGTCTGCAACTGCCCGAAATTCCCCGTCGGATCTAAAACCCCAAGCCAGAGCACTCGGGCCCGGGCCAGGTTTCGCAACGGAAAAACACCAGGCCCATTCAGTGCCAGTTCAAACGGGTTGATTGAAGCCGCCGCCGTCTGAGCCGCACGGGTCAACACCGCCACATCAGTGGTTGAAATATCGCCCAAAAACTTGAGGGTCAGATGGAGCTTTTCGGGTCGTTCCCACTTCGCATGTGACTCGGGTACCTGTTGCCGGAGGGATGTGATATGCTCCGCCGCCTTTTTCCTGGCTTCGGCTGAAAGATCAACCGCACAAAACACACGCACCATTTCTAAATTCTTCTGTGTCATAGGTTTTCCATGAAAAATCGAATCAAACTGGCGCTCTCGTCTGTGATATTGCTCCTTATATTATATAGCCAGCCAACCGGGGCCTGGATCAATGGCAAACTCACCGCCCAAAAGCCAGCCCAGGACACGGCAACACCTCAGGTTACATTCCACTTTTCAACGCTGGCAACCGTTTCTCCAGCCAAAGTGCTCGCGGGTCCCCCGGCGGCAGATTCTAAAAAGCTCAAAAAAGATTTCGACACGCTGCTCAAGTGGCAGGCCAAACGGACATCAAAACAGATTGAGCAGGCTCAGTATGAAGATAAATCGTTTACAGCCTATCTGTTTGCCAATGTCCTCGGCCCGCAGTTTACGGCAGAAGAGCTTCCAATTACTGATGAATTTCTGAAAAAGGTGCTTCACGACGCCGGTGACATCGCCGAAGAGGCCAAAGGTATCTGGAAACGTCCGCGCCCATATCACACCGATTCCCGGATTGAACCCTGTGTCACGCGCTCAAAGAGTTTCTCGTATCCGAGCGGAAGCGCCACCCTGGGTCGGATGTGGGCGCTGGTCCTGGCGGATATCTTCCCCAAACAGCGCAAGGCATTGCTCAAGCGGGGTCAGGAAATTGGGTTGAACCGGGTGATTGGTGGGGCGCACTTCCCCAGCGATGTCGAAGCCGGAGCCAAACTGGCAGATGCCATGTACCGGCAATTGAAAAAGGATCCGGAATATAAAAGAGGACTGATGGCGGTTAGAGCTGAGGTGAGCCAAAAGTCACCCCTTGCTCGATAAGTTGAAAGAGAATTGTCTTTCAACCTGCGAAGCGGGTGTCGGCAGAAATGGTCAAAAGTCGCCGACACCCGCTTCGCAGGTTCTATCGTGATGGCACAACGGTCCCAGGGTTCGAAGACTCACCCTGGGCTACACGCCAACACCCGCTTCGCCTAGATTTTGTGCAAACAGCCCCCCTTCCTCAAAATCCTGTTTGTGAAATTGTTTTTCCAGTTTTCCGCCCTTTTGGTTCCTTCACAAACCTCGGTTCAGGTTCAGTGGTCGAAATGGTTGAAGTTGCTGAGCCTCAATAGACAAAACCGGAAAAATAACTTAAATAGCTGGATTTTGATGAGCAAGCGATGCTCCGTTCTGTCACGTTGGCGACCTATCCTGTTTGCACAAAATCTAGGCTTCGCAGGTTAAAAACCGAAACCTCGCTACTGACACTCATGATGCCTTTCTCAACCACTGCAAATTTCCAGCCTTGAGCATCACAACCAGGTGTTCAATCCGCTCATATTCATCCAGCTCAGCTTTTTCAGAGGGTGTCAATCCAGCATCTCGTTCGCGTTGAAGCAGCAGGTGAAGTCGTTGCTGAACTTTCGGGTCAGGTTGAAAGGCAGCTATTTCGTGTGGTGTTGGGCTTGATGCCAGAAAATTCAACAGATCGCGGTACACCGAAGCTGGTACTGGTGGTTGTTGCAAACTCAAAGTGAGCCATTCGGGTAATCGGTCGCCAATATGTGATAAGGCATCGGCCAGTTCGTCCGACACTTCAAGGGTGATAATAGCCATAGCAAACCTCCATTGAGTTGATAGTACTTTATCAACAGCAATTACCGACTGAAATAAGGATGGTTCAGGAGCACTGGTTTTTGCCGTGGGCCGGTAATTGGTCGGAGTTCCACGTCTTCAATCAGAACCGACGGTGCCACAACCGTGGTCGGTAACCCAAGCAAACCGGCTGAGCCCTGTCCAATATCAATTGAGGCGCCGCCGCCAGTGGCGATTCGATTGTGGACATACACTTCCTGGCCAATGGCGGAAAGCCGTTTGAATTGCCGGAAGGAAACACCGCCAAGTTTGATCCCCCGGACCAGTTCTTCGCGCCCATCATCAACATATACCTTATATATACTGACCGGAGCGGTGAGTCCTTCGCGCTGATAGCTGTTGGCGGCATCACCGGCGTCGTTCACATCCGTCCAGCCTCCCGGCACGCTCAAGACCTTGACCCAGATGCCGAACGGCAGGTTTTCCTGTTTGCACAGGGCAATCAATTCCTGCTTGATCTCAGCCTCTGACTTCCCTTCCCTGGGCTGGATAAACAAATTGCTGATCGCGGCATTGATGCCGGCAAATGGAACGGCTCGACCGTGGCCATTTGACCGGTCAATACCTTTACGCGGTCGCCGCGACATCAGCAATGTTTTGAGAATGCCGTTTTCAACCAGGGGAACTGGTCTGGCCGCCACGCCCTGGTCATCCACCTGGTACCCTCCAATCAACGACTGGCCACCAAATGCCACCTGGGTTGGGTCATCCAGAATCGAAACCGTAGGCGGAAACACTGGACGGTTCAACCGGGCGGCCAGTTCACTTTTGGCCAGGCCAAGGGCGGCAGCATATTCTTCCTGTTCGACCAGTGGTGGACGCTGCCCGGAAAATTGCGGCGGCAACACCTGGGCAAACATTTCGCAGGCGGCCTGTCCGGTAAACAGCACCGGCCCGGAATAGGGATCCGCTAAGACTGGTGCCGTGCGGAGCCGGCTGAGTTCTTCGGCCATCGCACGAATGCGACTGGCAATTTCCGAAGCTGGCAGCACCTGGTCAAACCGGGCGGCATACACTGGAACAGCATGGCGAATGCGTGACCCATCAGCCGCCTGGGTGCTGGCCCTGGCTTCGACACAGACAATCAACTGGGGCTGGCGCGTCACCGTGCCTTCGCTATTCACGATATAGGTATGGATCTGTGTCGCTTGCAGGCTGACATTTGACTCTTGAATATCCGGAAACTGGCGAAACAACGCCGACCATTCGCGAACCTGGTGCTCCCAATGGGCCTGATCAACCAGCATTGGCTGACGCCGCACCATCAATCGGACCGGGTCTTCACGCGAGAAATCAGGGAGGGGTTCTTCATCCGAACGATTGCGCAGAAATGCCTGCTTACGGGCAAAAGCTTCGACAGCCTGTTTGTACGCGGCATCGGTTCCAAGCCAGAGACTATGCCGCAGGGCATTGTATTCATCATCAACTGGAACTTCCGACGGCAGGTTAATTGAAAATAAATCCTGCTGACTCAGGAACCCGCTGTTATCAAGCGTGTAGCTCCCGACCCGGACCTGGGTTTGCAAGGTGCGATACCGGTTGCGGTTGGTATAGACCAGGGCGCCAAACGTGGCGGACGTACTAAAAACCTCCTGGTCAGTGATGACATACTCGACAAAGTATGGTTTTTCGAGATCTTTCACCTGAAGTTGCCCAAGCGTGCGGGCCAATTCATCCTGCATCGCCTTGAGCACCACGTCTGACTCACCTGTCCCAGAGACGGTTGACTGCGCTGGGACTCCCGATGTCAAGAAAAGGAACAGCAATCCGCTGAACAGTGTCTGTCGCCAAAAGTGGGTGCGTTGAATTTTCTTCATAAATATAAAGCTATCCGGTTAAGGTCAGTTGAGCTGAAAAAAGTGCCAATCTCCGCACTGAATCGGGGGAATCAATCACGACACAGTTTCACCTTGTAACAGAAATTTTTCAATTGGGACAAGCCATTTTAGTTTTGCAAAAAAATTGGAAATTTTTGATGACTTCCGTTCAACACTGCTGCTAGAATGCAACGAAATTCCCTTCAGTATCTCAATTTTACACTCCATCCACTTTGGGTTCATCCATCTATCACTGTATCGCCTATGGCTTTTCGGCGGGTTCTTCACTGGTTTCGGCGCGATTTTCGACTTGAAGATAACACGGCGTTATTGACTGCCTGTGCCCAGGCAGCAGAGGTCATCCCAGTCTATATTTTTGATCCAGGCTGGCTTTCAAGACCTGATACCAGCCCTGAACGAATGGTGTTTTTGCTGGATAGTGTACACAGCCTGCATCAGGCGCTCCGCCAGGTTGGGAGCTATCTGGTTCTTCGCCGTGGTGATCCAGCACAGGTGCTCGATCAACTTCTAAAAGAAACCCAGTCAGAAGCGATCTTTGTCAATCGAATTGTTGATCCGTATTTTCGGATTCAAGGTCGCCAGCTTGACCAGCACTTGCGTCAGCGTGGATGCGAGTTGCGAAGTTGCCAGGATGTGATGCTCCATCCGCCGAAAAGTGTTCTGACCAAAACCGGAACGCCCTACACGGTGTTTACTCGTTATAAGAAGAGTGCCCTGACGGTTCCAGTTCGAACACCACAACCGGCACCAGCGCACATCACTACCCCAGCCGGCATTGCGTCTGACCCAATTCCCACCGCCCAGGAGCTTGGATTTTCGACGCTTGCCACACTGCCCAAAGGTGGAATCCTGGAAGCCCACCACTGCCTGGACGAGTTTGCCGCCTCACGTCTCACCCGATATGCCGACCAGCGTGACCTGCCGTACCTTGAAGGTACATCGCGGTTATCACCATACCTGCACTTTGGGTGTCTCTCTCCGCGCCGTGTTTTCTGGACCGCCTTTCAGGCACTGCAAGACACGCAACCGGGCACGGCCTCTCGGGAATCAGTTGAAACCTGGATCTCAGAACTGCTGTGGCGGGATTTCTATCTTCAAATTCTCTACCACTTCCCAGACGTTGAAACCGGCGCGTTCAACCCTGTTTACAACGATCTGGTGTGGGATAGGTCAGAAGAGAACTTTGCCCGCTGGTGTCAGGGCCAGACCGGATTTCCAATTGTGGATGCCGGTATGCGCCAGTTGAATACCACCGGCTGGATGCATAATCGGGTTCGCATGATCGTGGCTTCATTTCTGACCAAGGATCTGCTGATCAACTGGCAATGGGGCGAACGCTATTTTATGCAGCATCTGGTGGATGGCGATCTGGCGGCGAACAATGGCGGCTGGCAGTGGGCGGCTTCAACCGGAACCGATGCCCAGCCCTATTTCCGGATCTTCAACCCGATTTCGCAAGGGCAAAAATTTGATCCCAAAGGAGAGTATGTCAGACGCTATATCCCTGAATTAAAACATGTTCCAGAAAAGTGGATTCACACTCCGTGGGATATACCGGCCAAATATCAAGATTCATTGCGGTGTCGTGTAGGCATCGAGTATCCAAAACCTATCGTGGACCATGCCCGGCAACGAGCACTGGCGCTGGATATGTTTCAACAGGTGAAATAACCGGCGACCACGGGTCACACATCGGAAAACCTGTTCACTTTAAAGAAGTAGTTTTTTGTTTTATGCTTTCCTTTCTTTGCAATTCCGTTTGCTCCCCGACAATCCATCGGGGCATCATTGCCCTGGGCCTGACATCAACGCTGGTGCTTGGATGCCTGGGAAATACCCGATCATTGCCGGTGTGGGCCCAAACTGAATCGTCGCCGTCACCTGTCCGGATTTCGCTTGTCAAACAGTCGGCCCGCTGGCATTTTGAACGCGCCTTGATTTTGAAAGCTCAGGATCGCCCGGCGCACGGCGTCGTGGAACTCTATCGCGCCCAGGAGAGCTTGAAACTGGCCCGCGATATTTTTGACACCAAATTTGCTGGCAAGGAGCTAACCAAAGCCCAACTCGCGGAACGCGAACAAATCAAGATTGAGCTTGACCAGGAAGAACTCTATATTCAGCACTTGCTTGGAATGCTCCAGCGGCAAAATCAACGCACGGTTGATGCCATCACCGCCCTGGAATTTGTCATTGAATCGCCACACCCAGAAAATGTCCTGGCCAGGTTAGAGTTGGTTCGCGCCTATCAAGATTTGAAAGCCTGGGACAAAGCTTTTCCCCACGCCCGGCGGCTGATTGCCATCCTGAAAGTCAGTGATGCGATCAGCACTTCGGCGATGGAACAAATCCGTCAGACACTTCCAAACACCAAACAGGCTGGGCGTGAAGCCACACTCGAAAAAGCATTCCGAACCTTGATCCTTTCCATTGAAGCCAGTCTGTTTGCCGATCCGGTCAAGTTTCGGGAATACACCCTTGGGCAGAAGGTCCGGGATCCGCTGGTCTATGCCGAGCTGGTGCAACTTTTTAGTGAGGAGGACAAAACCGATGAAATGAAAAGCATGCTCGAAGAAGCCATTCGCATTCAGGATGGATTCTGCCCGATTGCTTATTTGAGTCTGGGAGACATGCAGGAAACGGCTGGGGATGAAGCTGTGAAAACCAACGCTTCCGCTGCGGCCCAGGAATTATATATTGCTGCTTTAAAGAACTATGAAATCGCTATCGAACAGTTAAAGTACCTGAATTTTCGTGAAGAAAAAGGTGAACTGGACTTAATTCACATTCAGGACTTGCAAAAAAAGTTAAATCAGCTACCAAAGCATTGATCATGCACCTACCTTAATTTCATATAGGAGAGTTCATTATGGCCACCCGAAAGTATAAGTCGATCACCCGGATCGATCGTCCAGATCGAAACCATCATGCGTGGTATGTCCGCGTAGCCTATAAAGGAACGTTAGTCGCCAAGCACTTTGCCGACCGCAAATACGGCGGCAAGCGCAAGGCGCTGTCCGAAGCCATCAAATTCCGCAACCAGACCGAAACCGAGATGGGGAAACCTCGGACGGATCGAGTTGTGGTCACCCGTAACCCATTTAACAAAACCGGTGTCATTGGGGTGCGTCGGACGGTCAAACGTTCGCGCTCGGTCAGTGAAGGACGACCATTAGGCAATGTGTTTGAAGTCACCTGGGCACCAGCGCCGGGCGTCATCAAACGTGCGACCTTCTCAATTGACAAATATGGCGAAGACGAAGCCTTTCGCCGGGCTTGTGAATTTCGGTCCAAAAAAGAACGTGAAATTTACAAGTAAATCCAGTCTTTGGTCAGTAGTTAGTAGTCAGTAGTCCGTAGTTCATACAGCTTATTCGAATGAATGACTTACCTGCCTACTCACTCAAAGCAGTGATTTCAAACCTGATAGTATTTCTGACCTTTATTCCTCTCAGTTGTTCACCGCCGGGCTTCTTTATCTGGCAGTGAACAACTGAATGAATGAAGAATGAAGAAAATTCTGGTTTCTGGCTCTGCTTCGAAGGCATGTACCTTGCTTCCCTCATAACCCAAACCGGCTTTCTTCAACCCGACTTCTTCAGTCCTGAGCTTGCGAATCTTCAGCCCCAATCCCTCAGCCCACTTCTCACCGAACCACCTCAACCGTCACAATTTCAGACGCCGGACTTTCATTGGCAAACACATCCACAGCCGTGAGCCGATAGAGATACACCTTTCCAACTTCAGCCGACAGGTCACGAAACGTCGTGGTGGAAATTGGATTTGGCGTCAACCGCTGCCAGGTGGGTGACTCGCTGTTTTCAGCCCGATACACCAGATATCCTTTTAAATCTGACTCACTATTTGACGGCCAGAACAGACTGGTCACTCCCGCTGCCGCAGCACCCGTTACATTTTGAGGAGCAACAGGAGCAAACGTGTCTTTAGGCGACACGGTGGTGATTTCCGCATCCTCGCTTTCCGTCAGGACACCTCCGACCTCCGTTACAGTGCGAACCGTGTAGACATAGGTATTTTCAAACTGAAACTGGGTATCCTGGAAACGGGCCTCGGTGAGCGGGGTGGTGTTTAATGCCCGGCGGCTGAATTCGCCTTTGGGGCCACGCCGATAGATGTTGTAGCGCGGTGCAGTTCCAATCGCGGTTCCAGCCAGTGTTTGGGTTGGAACTTTCCATTCCAGGGTGATTGCCGACTGGTTAAAGACGCTGGTTAACCCGGTGGGTTGCAAGGCAATTGCAGCGGCGGGTTCAACAAAAGCAAAGTTCGAGAGCGCGCCTTGTCGGTTCCGCGTGTCCGTATATCGAATGGCGTAGCGAAAGCGCTGGTTTTGCCAGTTTTGATCAGATGGGTCAAGTCGGTCCTCAAACACGACAAAGGCACCGTCTGAAGCCGCCAGTTGCTCGCCGGTCAGGTATCCCACCAGTTGGGCCTGCTCCAGGAAAATTTCTTCGCGTAAAAATCGCTGGGTTTTCGGCTCGTCAAGCAACCGGTAAATATCAACCCGTGAAACTCCCGAGGTCTGCGGATTTTTGAGATTCGGACGCGGCCAGCGAACCAGCAATCGGTTTCCTCGTTGAATCACTTCGACGAGTTGTGTGTTTTCCATTGACCGCGAAGGCGGCGCCACCGGGTCACCAACGCGACCACAGCCTGTCAGAACACAAAACCACCCCAGCCAGAGAGCAAGTAAGATTTTTGAGCGCATGAAGTACTGAGAATATCAGCTTGTAGTCAGTAGTCAGTAGTCAGTAGTTCACTAAGTCTATTTTATTGAATTACTTGACTATTTTCTAATGCGAGGGTTCTTTTCCAAAATGGTATACAGAGCGAAGGAGCTTCAGGGCTGATGATCAGCCTGGGTTCGGTCACCCCTTCAATTTCTTGTCTTTCGCTCCTTATGCTAAAGAATATACCGACTTAAATCCTCGTTCTGGACGATTCCGGCCAGCATTTCGGTGACGTAGGCACTGTTGATCACCTGGTGCTTTTCTTCGAGGTCCGGAGCGTTAAAGGAAATATCATCAAGCAGTTTTTCCATTACCGTGTGTAACCGACGAGCCCCGATGTCTTCGGTTTGCTGGTTGACGGAAAAGGCGAAATCCGCCACCGATTCAATCGCATCTGGTGTAAATTCAAGGGTTACGCCTTCAGTTTCCATCAACGCCGTGTACTGACGGATGAGTGAATTTTTCGGCTCGGTCAGAATGCGCTTAAAGTCTTCACGGGTCAGCGGATCCAGGCTCACGCGGATTGGGAATCGGCCCTGCAGTTCTGGAATCAAATCCGACGGCTTGGAGACGTGAAAGGCGCCGGCGGCAATAAACAGAATGTGATCAGTTCGCACCATGCCATATCGGGTGCTAACGGTGGTGCCTTCAACAATCGGAAGAATATCGCGCTGCACGCCTTCACGCGACACGTCGGGTCCGTGGCCTGATTCACGACCGGCAATTTTGTCAATTTCATCAAGGAACACGATCCCGGAATTTTCGACGCGCTCGAGTGCAATCCGGGTCACCTGTTCCATATCCACCAGCTTTTGTTCTTCTTCCTGAATCAGGTATTCCATGGCTTCTTCAACCGTCATTTGACGCTTCTTGGTTTTTGAGCCAGGGAAAAAACCGGGAATCATATCGCGGAGGTTGATATCCATTTCCTCGATGCCCTGTGGCGTGATGATTTCGATACCGGCGGGAAAATTCCGCTCTTGAACTTCGATTTCGACCATGCGCTGATCCAGCTTGCCCTCACGGAGTTGCTGGCGAAGCTTCTCGCGAGTACGAATCATTGGATCTTCGCCACTTGGCTCAAGTGAATCTTCGACGCGAGGCGGGTTTGGCAGCAGAATATCAAGCAGACGCTCTTCGGCGTTGAGATCAGCCTTGTCCTGAATCTCGTCGGTTTTCTCCTGGCGCACCAGTTCAATTCCAATTTCAACCAGATCACGGATAATGGCTTCAACGTCACGCCCGACATAACCGACTTCAGTAAATTTCGACGCTTCGACTTTTAAAAACGGAGAGTTGGCCAGCCGTGCCAGGCGGCGGGCAATTTCGGTTTTTCCAACCCCGGTTGAGCCAATCATGATGATGTTTTTGGGCATCACGTCCTGAGCAAGATCAGGCGGCAGTTTCTGACGGCGAATACGATTGCGGAGGGCAACCGCCACCGCTCGCTTGGCAGCCCGCTGACCGACAACGTGCTTGTCAAGTTCCACCACAATTTGGCGGGGCGTCATATCATCAAGTCGAGGACCTTGATTTTCAGCAATATCACCAGATAAATAAATAACCATAGAAATAAATAACCATAGAATGGATCGTCAGCATTGAACCTCCCCCGCCTACCGCTACGCGGTTGAGGCGGGGGATTCTTCCTGTTCCGGACAACCGCTTCCGTGCCTGCTCGGAGCAGACGGCTCTAAGTTGCCTTTTCCAGGTCTCGCGCGAGACGCTCTTCCGGTCGGTGGCGGACCGGTTTGGAAACCGAGTTCCCGCTGTCGCATCTGTGACAAGTCCACCAATCCTGGACCGACCGCGCAGGGTCCTGAAATTGCTTTCAAGCCGGACGCCAAGGTTCGATGGCGATGGATACCGGATCGTGCTTCGTCAAGATTCACGACCCATTTTCCGTCGGTCCAGGAGGTATGAAGTGCGAGATAGGCTGAAAATTCA
>JACQXX010000055.1 GCA_016208495.1 Acidobacteriota bacterium
ACCCTGAACCCTGAACCCTGAACCCTGAACCCTGAACCCTGAACCCTGAACCCTGAACCCTGAACCCTGAACCCTGAACCCTGAACCCTGAACCCTGAACCCTGAACCCTGACCTTTGTTCTCATTCGTTCCCTGGTCAACACCAACTTTCTTCGATTCAACTGTCAAAAAAGGACCTGAATCCATCTGTGCGTTGACTCAACTTCGCTTTTTTGTTATTCAAAGCGCGTCTTCTTATTTTCTCAGCCCGGGAAAACTTCAAAAATTCCACAACCGGAATTCCTTAAAGCGGCAGACCACCACACGAAACACCTTTGGCACCAGGGGTGTTGACTGAATTGTCCCTCCTTAGCCTTTGTGTCTGCCTATTTTGGAGAAACGATCTTATGATGACTGTGAATCCAGCAGCATCCCGCCGATCTCACGCCCTGCGCTTCATTACCTGGTTTTTTATTCTTACTTGTTTGGGAATCGCCGGCTTTGGTTGGCGGGCTTCTTCGGCTTCGTCGCCTGTGCCACGCCAGGATGCCGATACTCAGCCGCCGACGGTTGTGCTGCGGTCTCCGGTGGATGGCGAAGTTATTCGCTCCGGGCTCATTTTCACAGTCGTGTGGCAGTCAACCGATAATGTCCGGGTTGATCAGCAAAATATTTCCTTTTCATCGGATGACGGATTGACCTTTGACCTCTCGATTGCCGCAAACCTGGATGGGACCGTCACTCAGTTTGAATGGCGTGTCCCCTCGACCCTGCGCACCACGCGTGGGCGGGTTCGGGTTGAAGCCGTTGACGGTGCCGGAAATCGCGGCAATGCCACCAGCGGGCGGGTGAGCGTGACGGGGTCGAGCGATCAACTACCGCCTTCGGTGGCGATTATTTCGCCTGACGGCGCCGACCCGTCCAAGTCAATTTTCCCCAATGATGGCAAGGCCAATGATGCACCCAGCGTGAGCAAGCCGATCAAAATTGAATGGACTGCCGTGGACGAAACGGCACTGGCCAGCTTTGATATTGCCGCCACCCTGGTGCCTAAAACCGGACAAACCACCACCTTCCCGCTGGTGATTGCAACTGGTCTGGCTGGTGACCGCCGGTCGTTTGACTGGATTCCGGGGCCGACCGTGGTTTCCGAAACCGTTTCGTTGCGCATTACGGCTCGTGATACCTCAGGCAATACAGGTGAATCCATTACCCGCACCCCGTTTGCCATCCGTAACCGGCCAATTATCAAAGCCTTAGAGTATTTTTGCTCGACGGTGTTTATTTACGGCGACAATTTTACTTCGCGGACGCTGGTCAACCTCAACAACAAAAATCTCTCGCCATTTAAAGACTTGATTGAGTTACAGCCGACACCGACGCCGGGTGACCCGCGTGGTTCACAGGTGCTTCGGGTAAAAGCGAAAAAGCAGCGCGGGAAGCGAGGCCGGTTTGATGACGCGATTGGGGCACCCAACACCGTTTTTGTGAGTGATATTGGGATTTTTTCGGCTCCGTTTTCCACGGTGGGTGATGGCCCCAGACCGCCGCGTATCCAGTTTAAAACCCCGGCTGGGGACTCGCTGTTCAAGTCAGGCGACGAAATCAACATTTCCTGGGAAGTTATCAACGATGATAAATGCCCGATCCAGCAGCAGGAACTTTCCTTTGCCCAGGGCAACCGAGGATTTGATATAGAGTGCGGTTTGACTGATCCAAACCGACGTGACCTGCAAATTGCAGTCCTCGATGGCTCAGTCCGGAGCTTTACCTGGAAAGTGCCTCAGTTCTTCCCTGGATTTGGCCGACTAAAGTTAAAGGCGACCAGTGTTGAAGGAACTGGCGAAGCGATTATTGGCACAGGAAACCCACTCAATGAGCCAAGTCGGATTGACATTTCTGCTCCGATGGAAGGCGGTACTTTAGTTGCGGATAGGGAAAAAGAAGCCATGATTAGCTGGAGTTATGTTGGTCCTTGTCCAACCTCTGGATTTTCACTCTCTTTTATCCCAGATGGGAGGCTCCCAATTCGTTTTGCCGAGGTTATCGGAGAAACTTCCTTTTCAGGCACATTGGGGCAATTTATTAGCTTTGCAAGAGAGGGAGTCGTTGGTTCCATTGAAGTAAGGACGTTAGATGGGGATGTCGCTGGTGTTGTTCGAAGCATCAAATTTGTTGAGGCTACACCAGATGGTGGTGGAGACTCACTCATTAGCAACATCCAACTTCGTGTCCAGGGTTCAGACTGCGTTGGCGATAGTACCAACCTGGCCCTCAATGATACAGTGAACATTACCTGGATGGTTGGACAAGCCAATCAACAAATTGCCTCATTTGCCTTAACCTTCAACAACGTGCCAATTCAAGTTTCTTCAAATGGAGCTCAACCAGCAGCAACTTGGACCATTCCATCAACGCCGAACCTCTTAACATCCAATGGAGTGTTAAGAATTGAAGCGAGAGACCAGAACGGGACTGTACTTGGGCAAGGGACACGTTCTGGTCTCAACTTGAATTCTGTGGCTGTCAATGCAACCTCAAGCCCTTCCACGGTAGATAGTGGCGGAAAGGTTAGTGTTAGTGGGTGTGTTCGGGCGAAAATTGCCACTTTACCAAGAACGCTTGCAGTTCGGGTTTCATTCAGTTCAGGCTCAAGTCAATCACAAACCGTTTTGGGAAGTATTGTCAGTTTAAACTCACCCGCCTTTAATCTCGAACGGACTCTTCCAGAGGATGCCCCATCTGGACCAGGTTTTTTGATCGTTGAAATTCGGAATGTAGAGAATACTCAAAGCTTTGGATTCGATATTGTTCCAATCCAAATTAGATGATTCAGGTAAATTTCGTGGTTAGTTGGTGTGGTATGTCTCCATCCCTTTCCAACACCGTAACACTCGCGTAACCCACTTCGCCTAAGGTCACGCTCTTGTGCTTGAACGATCTTTCATATCTTCTCTTGACCAACCCTGGCCACGTTCTGTGGTTCGGGGTTGGTCAAAGCCGTCTCTGTGAAACCATGAACTATGAACGATGAATCATGAATTCTGTATCTGATTGAATATCAAATACTTAGCTGATTCGTCGTTTACAGGCCGTCATTCATACTCTGGCATATTCTCAATACTTTCTCGTCCACCACAGAGTGGAGTTTGAGGCAGAGTTTCGGTCGTGGGGCCGGACTTTGTCCTGGTCACAGATGAAGCGTGGCACCCATTCACCCGCGAAGTTGATTGGGAAACCTCGCTCATTGCTTTTGCCTGACGTATCTCAATTATGAAGGATGAGTTATGAATTATGAGATAGCTAAAACTATTTGGATCAAATAGATAGCCTCTTCATAATTCATAATTCATCCTTCATAATTCCTCATATCTCAATGCGGTGATGTCAGTTTGAACTCATCTTCTCAGCAGAAGCGGGATGTCTGGTAAGTCATGGGGAATCAACCTGACGAACTACTGACTACTGACTCTCAACTGGCCTAACCCATTGATTCTTTTTGTGTTTTTGTGAATTGTAGTAACTGGGAGGTACACATGTGGGAACTACTTAAACAAACCGGGACCCGAGTGGTCAGCGCCCTGGCGCTGACCCTGGTGGTCGTTGGTTGTATGACGACCGGTGCCTGGGCGCAGTCTCAGGCCAGTACCGGAAATATTTCAGGTCGGGTAGTTGACTCAACGGGAAGCGCCATTGCCGGCGCCACCATCAAAGTCACCAACACCCAGACTGGACTCGAACAGACCGCAACAACGAACGAAGACGGCCTGTATCGGTTGGTGTTGCTGCCAACTGGGACCTACACCGTGACGGCGGAAGCCAGCGGCTTTGCGGCAGTGACGGCGGAAGGTGTGGTCGTGGTGGTCGGACGTCAAGCGGACGTGCCTTTGACCCTTGGCGCGCAAGGTGCCAGCGAAGTCATCACGGTTTCAGCCGGTGCGATTCAGGTTCAAACCAGCCGCAGCGAAGCTGACGCGGTGCAGAACGAAATCGCGATTCAGAATCTGCCGATTCTGGGCCGCCGGTTTCAGGATTTCGTGACGCTGACTCCTTCAGCCCAGGTTGATTCTCAGCGCGGTCAGATTTCACTGGCCGGCCAGCGCGGGATCAATGCCAACATCGCCATTGACGGGGCCGACAACAACAACCCGTTTTTTGGTGGGTTGCGCGGCGGTGAACGTTCAAACTCAGCCTTTACCATTCCGCAGGAATCCATCAAGGAATTCCAGGTGGTGGCGGCGGGCTACTCAGCCGAATTCGGTCGTTCAACCGGCGGTCTGGTCAATGCTGTGACCAAATCAGGAACGAACGAATACCACGGCACGGCCTTTTACCTGTTGCGCCATAAAGAACTGGCCCGGTCCAATGAGTTCTTTGACACCATCAGGGTCGGGAATCCAACCAACCCGCGCGATGATATCGCCTTTGATTCAGTCCCGACCCTGCAGCAGTGGGGTGGTTCATTTGGTGGACCGATCATTCAAAACAAGGCGTTCTTCTTTGGGTCATATGAACAACAGCGGTTGCGCCAGCCACGGCGGGTGCTCTTCCCGCTGTTGCAGAACTTCATTCCGAATGCCAGCACCCAGGCCGGGTTTGATTTCTTTAAATCGCAGGAAGGCGCATTCCAGCAAACCAATGATGCGATTGCTCTTCTGGGGCGGTTTGACTATGAAGTCAACTCAAGCCATCGCTTCAATGTGCGCTATAACTACAGCAACAATGATGCGCAAAACGCCATTGCCACCGGTGAAGCGTTGTTGCCAAACACCAACCGGGCGCTGACCAGCAACGGAACGGAAGGTGACCGGATCAACACCGTCGCCGGGCAGTTGACGAGCTTCTTGAACCCGACACTGGTCAACGAAATGCGGGCTCAGTACTCACGTGAGCGCCGGCCACGTATTGGTAATGCTGAAATTCCAAGCTTTGACGTCGCAATTGGCAGCTTTGGCACCCGCAGCTTTGTTCCGACGACCCAGTTTGACTGGCGGTTTCAGCTCGCCGACAGCCTGACCTGGTCCAAAGGCAACCACACCTTCAAATTCGGTGGTGAATACAACCACACGTTTGTGGATCAGGATTTCGGCTTCAACCGGTTTGGGGTGTTTGGTTCACGAACCTCAGACGTGACGTTGTTGCTGCAAACGATTTCGGGTGGCACGCCATCCGGCAACCGGTTTGACACCAGCAACGACCAGTACCGCATCCAGATTGGAAACGGTCTGGTGAATTTCAGCACCAATGAAGTCGCCTTCTTTGGTCAGGATTCGTGGAAGATTCGGCCCAACTTCACGCTGAACTATGGATTGCGGTGGGAAGGTCAATTTAACCCAACCCCGTTTGCCGACAATACAGCGCTGATCAAGAAGGTGCAAAACATCCAGTTCCCACTCGGAAGCTTTGATCCGACCAAGATTCCGGATGCCACCAATCAGTGGGCGCCGCGCCTGGGCTTTGCCTGGGATCCATTCAATGACGGCAAATCGGTGATTCGGGCCTTCGGCGGTATTTATTATGCCCGGACTCCAGCGCTCTTGCTGGCGTCACCAATGAACAACTTCCGCGCCCAACCCGGTGACGTTTCCCTGTTGTTCCCGTTGTTTGTTGCTGGGAATCCCAACAACACGGTGTATAAGCAGTTTAAATTGATCGGGATTGACCTCAACAACTTCCCGCTTGATGGCCTGCCGCGTCTGACACCAGAGCAGGCACAGCAAATTGCGACCGCCCTTGGATTGGCGGTTGATCCAACCCGTGGTGCGAGCGTCATTGGGGTGTCGCCAAACTTTGAAAACCCACGTGCCTATCAGGCAGGTATCGGTTTTGAACGTGAAGTGGCCCAGGGCGTTACGTTCGGTGCTGACTTCCAGTATGTCAATACCGTCCATTTAGAGCGCAATGCCGACTTGAACATTCCGGCGCCAACCGTCCGTCCCAGCTCGGTTGATCCGGCCTTGCGTCCGTTCTATGACCTGCGCAACCGGCCACGCCCGGAACCAACCCTCAATCAAATTCAAATCCGCGATTCGTCAGCCCGGTCACTGTATCGTGCGTTGACGTTGAGCTCCAAAGTTCAGCGCAAGTGGGGACAGGTCAACCTGTTCTACACGTTGAGCTTTAACTACTCGGATGACGACAACGAACGCAGCGCCGGCGGTGTGACCTATGCCGATAGCTTCAATCTGCAACCGGAATACAACTACAACGAGTTGGATCGCCGGCATCAGTTTGTGGCCAACCCGGTGATCTTCCTGCCGTTCGGCTTTGATGTGGCCAGCGCCGTGCGCCTCCAGTCCGGTACGCCGTTTGATGCGACTGCCGGAACGGACCTCAACGGTGACCTGGTCAATAACGACCGTCCATACAGCGGACCAAATCAGCCATTCCTTCGAAACCAGTTCCGCAACCTGCGCCGGTACAACGTTGACCTGCGGGTCCAGAAGCACATCACTTTCCTGGAAACCCACAAGTTGACGTTCTCGGTTGAATTCTTCAACCTGTTTAATGCCATGAACTTGCAGTATGCCGGAGTCCAACGGCAGTTCTGCTCAGGCACCATCGGCAACGACTGCGGGTTCCGCGGACCAACCAACCTCAACTTCATGCAAGTGCGCGATCAAATCCCAACCTCACCAACGCTGGGTCGTTTGTTGACCGGGAACACCGTGTCAACTCCGTTCCAGATGCAGTTGGGCCTCCGCTATCAGTTCTAATTTGAATGTTTTCCTTATCGGGGGAAATATCAAATTGTGCGTGAATGACACAAGAGCGTCGTTTCCGGGGAACCAGAAGCGGCGCTCTTTTCTTTGCTTGCCGCAACTTCAAAAAAAGAAAGAAAAACGGATGAAAAACCTACTGGTTGTTTTGTGTCTCTGTCTTGGTCTGGTCCCGGTATGTGCCCAACAAATTCTTCCCAATCCCAAACCCTGGTTGCGATCAGGCCCAATGCTCGGCTATAGCGAATTAACGGAAACCGTCATCTGGCTGCAAACCATCCGGTCTGCCCGGGTTCAGATTCGGTTTTGGAAGCAGGGCCAGCCGGCTTCCTCACGGATGACTTCGGAAATCGAAACGACAGCGGCTGGTGACCATATTGCCCGATTTGTGATTTCTCAACTCGAATTTGGCACCAAATATGACTATGAAGTGTATTTAGATGGGTTGCGGGTGGATTTGCTCTATCAGACAACCTTCCAGACTCAGCGGATGTGGAAATGGCGAGGCGACCCGCCAGCCGTTCGGATTGCCATGGGGTCCTGTGCCTATATCAACGACCCGCCCTATGACCGCCCCGGCCAGGAATATGGCCGCAAAGTCCAAATTTTCACCAGTATCGCCGCCCTCCACCCGGATGCCATGCTCTGGCTTGGGGACAATACCTATTACCGTGAAGGCGACTGGGCAACTGAAGGCGGCATGCGATATCGGTATGCCCACACGCGGGCCACGGCGGAAATGCAACCGCTGCTGGCCTCAACCCATAATTATGCGATCTGGGATGACCACGATTATGGGTCAAACGATGGGGACCGGAATTTTCGTGGGAAGGCGGTGTCATTGCAGATCTTTAAGGACTACTGGGCTAATCAAGCCTATGGGACACCCGAAACCCCTGGGGTCTTCAGCCGGTTTGAGTTTTCAGATATTGATTTTTTCTTTCTCGATGATCGCTATTACCGGGCGCCAAATAACTTTCCGGAAGGCCCTGACCAGGTCATGTTTGGTGATGCCCAGATGAAATGGCTGATGGACGGGCTGACATCAAGCGAAGCCACGTTCAAGGTGATCGTCGGAGGCAACCAGATGATGAACAACCCAACCCAGTTTGAGTCATTTAGCAAATACCCACAGGAAATGAACGGGTTCTTTGATTTCCTGCGCCGCGCCAAAATCAAAGGGGTTTTATTTATCTCTGGGGATCGTCACCATACTGAACTGATCAAACGGGTCGAACCCGGCCTCTATCCACTCTATGACCTGACGGCCAGTCCGCTGACCTCTGGGAGCGGTCCGCATCCAGGTGAAGAAAATAACCCGCTTCGGGTGCCTGGAACCTGGGTTACTGAGCAGCAGAATTTCAGTGTGATGGAAGTGACCGGGACGAAAGATGAGCGCGTTATGACGCTCAGGACACTTGACACCGAAGGAAAAGAGTTATGGAAATACACCATTTCAGCGGCTGAACTGGTTTTTCCACCTGATCCACCTCAGGGACACCGGAACACAAAGGACAAAAGGACAAAAAATTGAAAATTTTGAGCTTCAATCTCTGAGTCTTCACCCCTGAGCTCTGAGTTTTGACGGCTATTAAATCCAATTTTCTGGAAACAAACCGATGCTAGTGGAAGAGATTTCCACAGTGTCGGTTTCTTTTTTTTCAGAAAAATAGGAAAACAGCAAGTCATTGGAAAATTTGGATTTTTTATTCAGATTTTTGGAAGATTTCCGGAAAGTGATTCATTTGAATAACTTCAAAAAACTGTCTTGGGAATTCTAAGTATTGAATTCAAAAGCCCTCCCTTCAAAGTCGGAAAGACTGGTTGGAACTGGCACGGGAGTTGCCGCTTTCAACGGGATATCTATGGCCAACAACCAATCCGGTTCTCATCGGTCATATCTCAAAGCGAACTGAACACAAAAAAAACTGTCGAAACACCTCACACTTGAAGGGAGAAGTTTATGAATCCGACGAATCTGACACGCAGGTGTCTGAGTGTGTTTGTGCTGGTGAGTACGCTGCTTTGTTTACCAGTCCTGTTGGGAACAAGCTTTGCGGCTTCAGCGCAGACCACTGCAGGCCGCCTGGTGGTAACCGTCAAGGATCCAACTGACGCGGTTGTCGCCGGTGCGACAGTAACTGCCACCAATGAAGGGACAACACAATCGATCACCGTCACGACCAATGAAAAGGGCGTGGCGATTTTCCCGCAGTTGCTGGTTGCAACCTACACCGTGGTTGCTGAAGCAGAAGGATTCCAAAAGACGCAGACGGAAGGTCTGAAAATTGACGTCGGTCAGGAATATGGCGCCGTGTTGGTGCTCCAGCCTGGCGTCGCCGAAAACATCATCACCGTGACAGCGGGTGAAGCGCTGGTGCAGACCACCAACGCCGAACTGGCTTCAACCGTGAACCAGAAGCAAGTGCAGGAACTGCCGCTTGATGGTCGTAACCCGCTGGCGTTGATCCAGTTGCAGGCTGGTGTGAACCAGTCCGGGAACACCACAACCGTCATCAATGGCTTCCGTACATCAACCTCAACCCTGACCCAGGATGGGATCAACATTCAGGACAACTTCATCCGCGCGAATGCGTTGGACTTCTCGCCCAACCGGACGAGCGTTGCCCAGACGGCTGAATTCACCGTCATCACCCAGAACCCGGACGCCTCAGTCGCCGGTTCATCTTCGGTGCGTGGCGTGACCCCGTCAGGGACGAACGAACTCCACGGTTCGGTGTTTGAATACCACCGCAACGATGCTGTGGGCGCCAACACCTTCTTCAACAATGCCAACAAGGTTGAACGGCCAAAATTGATCCGGAATCAGTTTGGGTTCACGCTCAGCGGACCAGTCGTGATTCCAAAAGTCGTCAACGGCAAAGACAAACTGTTTTTCTTTGGTTTTTATGAAGGCTTCCGTGAACGCGCCGGGAACCCCAGCCTGATCACGACCTTGTTGCCCAATGCCCGCCAGGGTGTGTTTACCTATCGTGACAACCAGGGCCAGCAGCGCACGATCAACGTGCTCGGATTGCGCGACCTGTCAGCCGATCCATTTATGCAGAACATCATCTCCCGCCTGCCTGGTGCCAATACCATTGAAGGTGGAGATGGACTCAACACGGCTGGGTTCCGTCTGAATCAGTCAGACTTCCGGAATCGCAACGTGGGCGGCGGACGTGTTGATTACAGCATCAACGCCAGTCATCGTCTGGAAGGTATCTATAACTACACCAATGAAAAAGATGCCCGGACCGACATTGACAGCATCAACCAGATTCCAAAAGCCAGCACTGATTCAAATGTGAATTTTGCGGTTGGGGCGTGGAACTGGCAGGTCAACAACAACCTCAATAACGAAGTCCGCATCGGCGGCAACCGAAGCGCGGTGAACTTCAACACGAGCGAAGATCCATTTGATTTCTTCACGGTGTCAAACCTGTTTACGGATCCGATTGTTCAGTTCCAGCCACAGGGCCGGACCACCACCGTGCTCAGCTTTATTGATAACGCCGCTTTTACCAAAGGCGACCACTTCATCCGTTTTGGTGGTCAGTTTGACCGGACGCGCGTGCGATCCTTCAACTTTGGCGGTGTCACTCCAACCTTTGGGTTGGGTTTTAGCGCCAATGCTGAAATTGATGCCTTGACCTCACGCGATTTCCCAGGTGGGATTGATGCGTTCCAGTTGTCAATCGCCAATGGGTTGCTGGCTGACGTGGCTGGGGTGCTGGCCAATTCTGCCCGGACCTTTAACGTGTCGTCACAGAACTCAGGGTTTGTGCCTGGTGCGGGCGAAGTCCGCAACTTCCAAACCCGCTCCTATGCGTCCTATGTGACCGATTCATGGCGTGTTCACCCTCGCCTGACAGTCAATGCCGGTCTGCGATATGACTACTACACACCGCTCCGCGAAGAAAACAACCTGGCCCTGTTGCCGGTGACCAATGGACGGGGTGCGATTGAAACGGTGCTCGATCCAAACGGCACCTATGATTTCGTGGATGGATTTTACAGCAGCCCGGACCGCAACAACTTTGCACCGAGCGTGAGCGTCGCCTGGGATATCCCAGGGTTGGGCCGTCAGACGGTGCTGCGTGGCGGTTACTCACTGACCTATGTCAACGACGAAATCATCCGTGCGGCTGACAACGCCGCCAGTGGAAACGATGGTTTGCAGGCTGGGGTCAGCAATACCGCAATCTTTGGATTTGTGAACCGAGATGCTTCAAACTTGATCGGTTCATCCCTGGCCACCCCTGAATTTAAAGTCCCACGTAGCTACCTGGACAACTTCAATCTGGATCCAGCTTCGGCTGCGTTTTTGGTGGATCCAGAACTGGTGACCCCATACTACCATCAGTGGAACGTCAGCCTGGAACGTGAACTCAGTTCCAACATGAGCCTGGCGATTCGTTATGTTGGCAACCGCTCGGACAATCTGGTGCGCGGGATTGACTATAACCAGCTTGATGTCCGCTCCAACGGCTTTGCCGCAGACGTGCTGCGGGCACGCAGCAATGGCTTCCTGGCATTGGCCCAAACCGGTCGGTTTGATCCCCGGTTTAACCCGAACATCGCGGGCAGCCAGCAACTGCTGGTGTTCCCGAACCTGACGGCTGGTGGCTTGCTGACCAACACCGGTACGATTCAGCCGCTGATTCAGCGTGGTGAAGCCGGTACGCTGGCTCAGGTCTACTTTCTCAATGGATTGAATGGTTCAGTTCAATTCACGCCAAACCCGAACATTTTTGTGGCCGACGTGCTGCAAAATGATGGGTTCTCAAACTATCACTCACTGCAAATCGAATTCCGCCGCCGCTTCTCACAGGGACTCCAGGTCCAGGCCAACTATGCCTGGGGCAAATCCTTGACGGATGTTGCGACGTCACCATCAGGCGGAAACGACAACCAGACCCGCTTTAGTCCATTTCTTGACAATGCACAGCCACAGTTGGAACGGTCACGGGCTGATTTTGATATTCCGCACACCTTCAAGACCAACTTCCTGTATGAATTGCCGTTTGGCCCAGGGAAGAAATTCAACCCAGGAAACCGCATTCTGCGGAAATTTGTCGAAGGCTTCCAGGTGACCTCAATCATCACCTATCAATCAGGAAACAACCTGTCATTCCTGTCAGGTCGTGGAACGCTCAACCGTGGTGGCCGCTCTGGCACCAACAACACGGCTGACACTTCACTCACCAACGATCAACTCAAAGACCTGCTGGGCGTTTTCCAGAATGAACGCGGGATCTTCTTCATCAACCCATCCGTGATTGGTCGTGATGGTCGGGCGGTGGCGGCGGATGGAACTTCTCCATTTGCCGGTCAGGTGTTCTTCAATCCAAATGCGGGTTCAGTGGGCTCCCTCGAACGGTTGGCCTTTAATGGTCCAAGCCAGTTCTTTTGGGATTTCAGCGTGATCAAGCGCACCAGCATCACTGAATCAACCAATGTTGAATTCCGAGCTGAATTCTTCAACGTGCTCAACCGGACCCAATTCTTCATTGGTAACCAGAACATCAACAGCACCAATTTTGGTCGCATCACCTCAACCTTTGACCCACGCGTGGTCCAGTTTGCGCTGAAGTTGAATTTCTAATTGTGAGAGTTCAGGGTGAAGGCCCCTTGAGCCGATTGCTCAAGGGGCCTGTGCCCTGATTCAACAATGGGACTACTGGAGAGGAAAAAAACCGAGAACATCAAAACAAAAATAACTTGTTGTCTCCAAAAAATGTGAAGCCCGTTGGTTTTCTCCAACGGGCTTTTTTTCTGCTCCTATGGAAAGGATGATCTTTCTTTTGGGTTGATTTCTGTTCACGGGATGCCAAGAATAGGCGGGTTCCGGGTTTTCAGAAGGGATGAGGGATGAGGGATGAGGGATGAAAAAAATCACCTTGTCACCTTGTCACCTTGTCATTTTGTCCGGGTTCCGGGTCTTCGATTTAGGTCCTTTTCGTCCTTTTCGTCCTTTTCGTCCTTTTCGTCCTTTTTGTCCTTTTCATTGTTTTCCCCAAACCCCGAACCCTGAACCCTGAACCCTCAATGGTATTATCCTATGAGTTCTCAAAAATACATTCTGGCACTTGATCAAGGCACAACCAGTTCCCGTGCGATTCTGTTTCATCAGCAAGGGCAACCGGTTGGAATATCACAGAGACCATTTGAGCAGATTTACCCAAAGCCGGGGTGGGTCGAGCACCATCCAGATGATATCTGGTCGTCCCAACTTGGAGCCGCCAGGGATTTGCTTCGTCACCATCATCTCACGGCAGCCGATATTGCTGCGATTGGGGTGACCAATCAGCGAGAAACAACAATTGTCTGGGATCGAAAAACGGGCCAGCCGATCCACAATGCGATTGTCTGGCAGTGCCGGCGCACGGCGGACCGATGCGACTCTCTCAGGCAAAGCCGCCACAGAGCACTGATTCAGGAAAAAACCGGGTTGATTGTGGACGCCTACTTTTCAGCCAGTAAACTTGAGTGGCTGCTTGATCACATTCCACAGGCCCGCCAACGAGCTGAAGCCGGAGACCTGCTCTTTGGCACGGTGGATAGCTGGTTGATCTGGAATTTGACCGGAGGCCGTGTTCATGCCACAGATGTTTCCAATGCCAGTCGGACGATGCTCTTCAATATTCACACGGCGCAGTGGGACGACGAGCTCCTCAATCTCTTCAATATTCCGCGTGCGATTTTACCTGCGGTGGTGCCTTCAAGCCTGGTGATTGGGGAAACTGACCCACAGCTCTTTGGTGGAGGAATCCCGATCTCTGGCGTTGCCGGTGACCAGCAAGCCGCTCTGTTTGGTCAGATTTGCACCCATCCTGGACTGGCCAAAAACACCTATGGCACTGGTTGTTTTATGTTGATGAACACCGGGACCCAGGCCGTGACGTCAAACCATTCACTGCTGACAACGGTTGCCTGGAAATTAGGTGAATCCGGGGAATTGAACTATGCCCTGGAAGGAAGCGTGTTTATTGCTGGTGCCGTGATGCAGTGGCTTCGGGATGGCCTGCAAATCATTGGAAATGCGGCTGAATCAGATGCGGTAGCTCAAACTGTGACTGATACCGGCGGCGTGTATTTTGTACCGGCGTTTGTTGGGTTGGGTGCGCCATACTGGGACCAGCAAGCGCGTGGGACAATTACCGGATTGACCCGTGGTACCACCCGTGCCCATCTGGTTCGTGCCGGGTTGGAATCAATTGCCTACCAGACCCGCGATGTGCTGGAAGCCATGTCAGCCGATGCGGGAATTTCTTTTGCCCAGCTTCGGGTTGATGGTGGTGCCGCGTCCAATGATTTCCTGATGCAGTTCCAGGCTGATATGCTCAACGTTCCGGTCATTCGTCCAAAATCAACCGAGACTACTGCGGCTGGTGCAGCTTATCTGGCTGGACTGGCGGTTGAATACTGGTCTGACCTTGGGGAATTGCATTCGCTCTGGGAGAAGGATCGAATGTTTGAACCTTCACTGGCGACTGACGCTCGCGAGACCGCTTATTCGGCCTGGAAACAGGCGGTTGCTCGAACCTTAACTGAAAAACAATAGCAGGAACGATGTATGTCTACTCAAACCAATGGATTGCGTGTGATCCACGCTGCCTGCCCTCACGACTGCCCTGACACCTGTGCCATTCAGGTGACCGTTGACGGTGAGCGGGCTACAAAAGTCGAAGCCAACCCGGATCATAGTTTCACCAATGGATTTTTATGCGCCAAGGTCTCGAAATACCTGGAGCGCGTCTATCACCCGGAACGGGTGGCCTTCCCGATGCGTCGTGTCGGGAAGAAAGGCGAAGGAAAATTTGAGCGGATTTCGTGGGACCAGGCCCTGACGGAAATTACCAGCCGTTGGAAAAACCTGATTGCCGAATATGGGCCACAATCAATTTTGCCGTACAGCTATGCTGGAACGATGGGGCTGGTCCAGAGCCAGGGAATGGACCGCCGGTTCTTTCATCGGATGGGGGCCTCGCTCCTGGATCGAACCATTTGCGCGACTGCTGGTTCGGTTGGATATCGGGCCACCAATGGCATCACGATGGGAACTGACCCGGAGAGTTTTTCACAGGCCAAATTGATTCTGATTTGGGGCAGCAACACCCTGACCTCGAATGTCCATCTCTGGCCGCAGATTCTGAAGGCTTCCAAAAATGGAGCGCGGGTTGTCACGATTGACCCTTACAAAACCCGCACGGCAGCCGCTTCAACCGAACATCTGGCAATTATGCCGGGAACAGACGCCGCCCTGGCGCTTGGAATGATGAACGTTATCATCGCCGAGGGCCTGGAAGACCGTGAGTATGTTGAAAAGTACACGCTGGGGTTTGAACAACTCAAAGCCCGTGCTCAAGAGTATCCGCCTTCAAAAGTCGCCGAAATCACCGGATTGCTGGAAGAGACGATTGTCCGCCTGGCCCGCGAATACGCCACCACGCGACCAGCAGCTATCCGGGTGAATTATGGCCTTCAGCGTCATTATGGTGGTGGAATGGCGATGCGAACGATTACCTGTCTTCCGGCCCTGGTTGGAGCCTGGCGTGATGTCGGCGGCGGGATTTTACTCAGTACGTCTGGAACGTTTCCGCTCAATTATCCGGCGCTTGAACGGCCTGACCTGATTCCGCCGGGAACACGCATGATCAATATGAGTCGGTTGGGCGAAGCACTGACCAACCGGGATGAATTTGGTCAGCCAGCCGGGTTTGACCCGCCGGTGAAGTCGGTTTATGTCTATAATTCGAACCCGGCAGCGGTGGCCCCTGATCAGGGGCAGGTGTTTGAAGGCTTCCGGCGGGAAGATCTGTTCACCGTGGTTCACGAGCAATTTTTCACCGACACCACTGACTTTGCCGATATTGTGCTACCCGCCACCACACAGTTAGAGCACTTTGACATTCACAAAGCCTATGGTCACCTGTACTTAATGATCAACGAGCCAGCGATTCCCGCCTATGCCGAAGCCCGGTGCAATTCAGATGTGTTTCGCGAACTGGCGACCCGGATGGGGTACACTGACGACTGTCTCCAGGAATCCGATGAACAACTGGCCGCACAGGTCATCACCTCCGACCATCCATTTCTGGAAGGTATTACCCTGGAACGACTGCGCCGCGAAGGTTTTGTGCGATTAAACATCCCCCAGCCGTTTTTGCCGTTTGCCAAAGGTGGGTTCCACACGCCCTCTGGAAAATGCGAATTTTATTCCGAAAGCCTTGAACGCCAGGGACATGATCCGTTGCCATCCTACACGCCGCCACGTGAAGATCGGTTGAGCAACCCGGTTTTGGCCGAACGCTTTCCGCTGGCACTGATTTCGCCTCCCGCCCATAACTTCTTGAACTCGACGTTTGTAAACCAGGAGTCGCTCAAGCGGGTTGAAAAAGAGCCCGTGGTCGAAATTCACCCGTGGGATGCCAGACTCCGCCAGATTGAGACCGGGATGATGGTCAAGGTCTTTAATGATCGGGGCGAGTTTCGCGTCCGGGTCAAGGTTACAGAGCGCACCCGACCGGGTGTGGCGATGGCGCCTGGTGTCTGGTGGGCCAAATTCAGCCCAGATGCCCGCAATGTCAATTACACGACCTCTCAGGCGGTGACTGACATGGGTGAAGGTGCGACGTTTTATGACAATCTGGTTGAAGTTGCAGTGCTTGATTAGGAGCCTCATTTTTCACCACAGAGGATCACAGAGGATCACAGAGAAATTCAAAAAATGGCGTTGTCCTTCTGCGTCCTCTGTGGTGAAGTTCTGATTGCCTACAAAAGCAAAGAACACTTGTGTATGAAGCAATTAATACTCGGAATTCTGCTCACTTTGCTACCTGGGATCACTGGGGTGTTATCGGCTGGGCAATTGCAATATAAGGTCTATCACAACGCCCGCTTTGACTATTCGATTTCATATCCAGCAAAAATCTTGTTTCCACAGGGCGAAGCCACCAATGGCGACGGTCAGCGGTTTCTTTCAAAAGATGGGAAGGCGGAATTGATCGTCTATGGTAGCCACAACGCGCTTGACCAGACGCTCACGGACGTTTTTCTTGACGAGCAGCGCCGGACCGAAGCACATCCGCACCGCACAGTAACCTATAAACTGTTGAAAACTGACTGGTTCGTGGTTTCTGGTTTTGAAGATGAAACCATTTTTTACCAAAAAACCATGCTCAAACGTGGTATCTTCAAAACTTTTCGGATCACGTATCCCAAAACCCAAAAAAGCACCTTTGACCCCATCACGACTGTGATTGCGAAATCATTTCGAGGATGAGAAAACCGGGGCTGGGACCTGGAGCTGAGGGTTGGAAATTACAATCCTCAGAAAACCCTGAACCCCATAAGCGCCAGGATAAGAAACCTTGTGTCCTTTCCGTTGGTATTGAATGACGCTCTTGTCGGGCTTGGGTTTCGTCCTGGCTGTGACCGTGGGCTTCGCACCACGGCTATTAAACGACGACCCTTCGGGCCTAAAACCCCTTATCCTGGCGCGTATGCCCCTGACCCCTGACCCCTGACCCCTGAAAAGAGGAATCCCCGTCAATGTCCACACCTAAAAAAACTCCTCACCCGCATTTTGATGATCGTGGAGCGCTGAGCTGGCACACCAAACTGGCTGATGCCCTGGCGGAAGCCAAAGAAACTGGAAAGTTTGTGTTTATTGAGTTTGGCCGCTTTGCCTGTGGCAGTTGTTTTGCCCTGGTTGAAACAGTGCTTCCTCAGCCACCAATTGCGGCGGTGCTCAATGAACACTTTGTCTGTGTGGCGTCAGATTGTGACCATCCCGAGCCGGAAGTGATGCACATTGGACGGCAGCACATGCCGCACGCCCGGTCGCTCCCGTTTGTGCTCTATCTGGATTCAACCGGGAATTTTCTCTATGGCACCACAGGTGGTCGTTCAGCCGAAGCCTTCAAAGCCGATCTCGATCACGTGTTGCAGAAAAAGAATTGAAAATCCTCGGGCTCAGGGCTTGGGGCAGAAGAAATTGGGCAGAAGACTTCGGCTCAGGGTATTGAACCCAGTTTCTTCAGCCCCGAGCTTGCGAGTCTTCAGCCCCAAGCCCTCAGCCCTGGTTTTTTCAGCCCCAAGCCCTCAGCCCTGAGCCCTCACTGTATGTCTTCTTTCAAATCGCTTTCGATCACCGGTTGGGGACGCTACCCGGTGGTAACTTCTGAAGTCTATCGGCCAGAGCGAGTTCGTGAAGTCTCAGCTATTCTGGCGGACCTGCACGACAAAGCCCTGATTGCACGGGGCTATGGTCGGAGCTATGGCGATGCCTCGCTCAATTCCGGGAAACGTGTGATGGTGAGTGAGCGCCTCAACCGAATACTTGCCTTTGACGATCAAACCGGATTGCTCACATGTGAAGCCGGGGTACAATTGAAAGACATTCTGGACGTTTTTGTACCACGCGGCTGGTTTTTACCTGTCACGCCGGGAACAAAATTTCCAAGCCTTGGTGGCTCGTTTGCCTGTGATGTGCACGGGAAAAACCATCACCGGGACGGCTCGATTTCGCGCCATACCCACGAAATCGAACTGATGCTGGCATCGGGTGACATTGTGCGCTGCACGCCGGCTGAAAACAGCGAGTTGTTTTGGGCCACGGCTGGCGGAATGGGGCTGACGGGAATCCTGTTAACCGTGACTATCCAACTGCAGCGGATTGAATCAGCTTATATCAGCGTTGATTTTCGCAAGACTCGTGATTTGGCGGAAACCATGGACCTCTGCGAATCCGAAGACGACCGGTATCACTATGCAGTGTGCTGGATTGACTGTCTCGCGTCGGGGAAATCCATTGGGCGCAGCGTCCTGATGCACGGTGAACACGCTCGACGTGACCAGGTACCGGCGAAATTTGCGAAAGATCCACTCCGACTGCACAAAAAAACAGCCTTAACCATCCCGATGGATTTTCCCGGCTGGGCAATCAATCCGCTTTCAGTTAAGTTGTTCAATTTCGGCTATTACCACAAACATCCGCAGAATAAGATGGGTGTCATTACTGACTACGATACCTATTTTTACCCGCTGGATTTTGTTCTGGAATGGAATCGGATTTATGGCCGACGGGGTTTCCTGCAATATCAATGCGTTTTTCCACTCGAAACCAGCCGCCAGGGAATGTTTAAGGTGCTTGAAATTTTGAGCCAGCAGCAAATCGCTTCGTTTCTGGCCGTGCTCAAACGCTTTGGCCCCCAGGAAGGCTTGCTCTCGTTTCCCATGCCAGGCTACACGCTGGCGCTTGATATTCCAATCAGCAATCAGCGCATGTTTGACACCCTCAAACAGCTTGATGAACTGGTGGTGGCTGAAGGCGGGCGTATTTATCTGGGCAAAGATGCCCGGATGTCGGCGGCGCATCTGGCCAAAATGTATCCGAAACTTGACGAATGGAAGCGCATCAAGCATCAGGTAGACCCGGATGGTATTTTTTCATCCGATCTTTCCCGCCGCGTTGGCTTATGTGGAGTGCGGCGGCTTGACGCCGCTTTCGAGCAAGGACGGATACTTTGACTACCCAATCATCTCATAAAAGATACCTTATTTTAGGCGCTTCATCGGCGATGGCACGGGCTGTCGCTGAGGAACTGGCGCGCCGTGGAAATGCTCTCGATCTGGCTGGGCGTGATTTGGAGGACATGGAGCGAACCGCCGCTGATCTTGCGATCCGGTATGAGGTTCAAGCGAGGGCTATTTCATTTGACGCTCTGGATCTAAAATCCCATATATCTTTTGCTCAGAAGGTTCTGACTGAATCTGGCCCGACTCTGGAAGGGGTGATCCTGCTCTTTGGTACAATGACTGACCAAAAGGAAGCTGAACAGGATTTTCACCAGGCGGAAATGATGATTGCGGCAAATTATACTGGGGCGGCTTCAATTCTTGGGTATTTTGCCAATGCGTTCGAAGCCCGCAACTCAGGGGTGATTGTCGGGGTGTCATCCGTGGCCGGAGATCGTGGTCGCCAGAGCAATTACATCTATGGATCAGCCAAAGGCGCCTTGAGTCTGTATTTGCAGGGGTTGCGCAACCGGCTCTTTCACAGTGGTGTCCGCGTGATTACGGTGAAGCCGGGATTTGTTGACACTGCCATGACATACGGGTTAAAGCTCCCGCCAATTGTGGCGCCGCCGGGTCGGGTGGCCCGTGATATTTGCAAGGCGATTGATGGCCGGGCGGATGTGATCTACACGCCATTTTTCTGGCGCTACATCATGCTCATCATTCAGCACATTCCAGAATTTGTCTTTAAGCGATTAAAATTGTGATGTAGCACCGCGATTAGTCGCCCTGAATGGCCTCTTCGATCACTTCTTTGATCAAGGGCATTTTCTCGCGGGCTGTCTGAAAGGCAATTGCCCGTCCAGCCGCTTTCCAGCCAATCCAGGTCAAAGTGTCAGGCGCCCGAAACTCCATCCGGTTATACAGTTCAGTTGAATTCCCCTTCTGTTTTGTCAACTCCCACCGATCCTCTCCCACCATGCGGCCTTCAAACGAACAGACCAGCAAAGCTGGGGTCTGAGTAATCACAACATAGGTAATTGGATCCAGGCCATGTTCGAGAAACTCAAATTGAAATTTTGTTCCCGGCCCGGTTTTTCGCCTGGAAAGCAGCGTGACTTTGACTTCGGTTGGCGACCAAAGTTCAATCAGTTCCGGTTCAATCAGGTAGGGCATGATCTGGTCCGGCAGGGCGCGAATGATGATGCGTTCTTCAAAAATATCCATGATGGTGAGGGGGAAGGGGAAAAGAATGAAGAATTGAGAATGAAGAATTGAGAATGAAGAATTGAGAATGAAGAAAGTGGTTAGTGGTTTGGAATCAATGCTTTCGAAGGGCCAAGGACCAAGGATCAAGGACCAAAAACTAACCACTTTCTCAATTCTTCATTCTTCATTCTCAATTCTTCATTCTTCACTCTTTCTCTTTGGGTTTGAGAACTTTGATTTCAGTGAGTTGAGTTGGCAGGCTTTCGCGGTAATTGACTTCAAGCCGGGTTCCAGGCGTGAGGTCGGCCAGCGAGAGTTCTTTGCCGCGGGCGAGGAAAAAGCCCTTTTCCGTCGTGATTTTGGCCGAGCGAGAAACCTTGTAGGTCAGTTCTTCATTTGTGATTTCATCTTTGGCCTGAAAGGTATATTTCTCAGCGTTGACTGATTTGACAACCAATTTTGTTTTGAGGGTGCGCCGGACCTCAGGGGTCGTCCGTGGCAATTTGCCGATACCAACTGAACCCTGGGCATAAGCGGTGGAATTACTGAAGGCAAAAAAGAGGCTGCCCACCACAAGTGAAAACAGCACAGGTGTGAAAGAAATTCTCGGGAAATAAAACATATGCTTCTGACTCCGAAGTGCGAAATGCTGAAAAGCGGGAAACAGGTTGGGTGCAGTTTCTGATTAAACCAAAAGAACCTGAAAGGTGACAAGGTGACTGGGTGACAAGATGACTGGGTGACAAGGTGAGTGGGTGACAAGGTGAGTGGGTGACAAAGTGAGTGGGTGACAAGGTGACCGGGTGAAGTAAGGGCGCTGTTGCTTTGAACCGCGTCCTCCTTCGAAAACCCCGAACCCCGAACCCCGAACCCCGAACCCCGAACCCCGAACCCCGAACCCCGAACCCCGATTACTTTATCAAGTCTTCCGGGGTAATGGAGCGATCCCACTCCCGCAGCAGGGTTTCGTCTTCACTTACACGTTGGGGATCGAGTTCTTTGGATTTAGCCAGTGCAAACCGGAAGGCAACTGGCCCAATTAACTGGAATATCGCAATGAGACCCAACATGATCGTTGACAGATTGTGCCCCCAGTTAGGAAAGGTTTGTTCGATCACCACGACAAAGCCAAGGGCGACTCCCGCCTGTGAAATAAGTCCAAGCCAGGCATATTTTTCGACACGAAGTGAAGATACTGATTGTCTGGATCCGATCCAGCACCCACAGTAAAGCGCAATCAGCCGAACCCCAACCATAATGAGGGCCACAATCCAGACCGACTGCAAGGCTTCGATATTCATTTTGGCGCCGGCAACGCAAAAGAAAATTGCAAAAACTACTCCAAGTGTGTGCTCAATATTCTGAATGAATGTATCTCCCTGCCGGGTAAAGTTTTCAACATAAAATCCAGCGACCAGGCACAGCAGAATTCCATCGAGCTGGAGTGCTTTCGCTGTTTGATAGCAGAGTAACCCGATTCCAACGGTAAAAATAATCAGATCTGTTTTGATGTATTTCAAATAGATCGAAACGACAACCCCGACCAGAATCCCAATCAGGCTAGAGATGACAATCTCCCATCCGAAGTGGGTGACAAAGGGAAGCATTTCAAACTGTTCTGTTTCTGATGTCAGGGCTTTGGCAATGGCAATTGTCAGGCTGAAAATCAGCACCACGATAATATCTTTGACCACGACCACGCCGAGTACAGTTTGGCTCACTGGGCCTTTGGATTGGTATTCATTTATCACGCCGATGACAACCGCCGGAGAGTTGACAATGATATAACCCGCAAGCAGTAACGTGATGGCCAATCTGAATGAAACAGGTGTTCCAGCCGTGAATGGGATATATGCTGTCAGAAACCAAAAGACGATGGCGCACCCACCAAACACACACAGCGTTTCGAAAATGCTGATATAGAGAACTGATTTCCAGCGTTCCCTGAGCGTGCGAAGCCGCAACTCGCCCCCAGCAATAAAGGCAATCAAGCTGAGCGCCAGGTTGTTGACCAGTCCTAATTCGGCCACCAGTGGTTCAGCTAAAAGATTGAAGCAATAGGGACCGCAAACAATCCCAATCAACATGTAAGAGGTGACGTGCGGTAACCCAAGAATGGCCAGAACAATGGATAAATTATGAGCCGCCAGTAAGATAAATCCAAGCGAGACAATGGCATAGCCGCCGAGGTTCTTATCAACTGTAAATATTCTCTCGGCTCGCAGATACCCCATTACAGCCACAATCAGCAAAATAAACCCAATCCGAGTCAAAATACCGTGCCAGGTTGGGGCAAGCTTCTCGTTCTGAAACTGAGCCAATTTCTGAAAAAATGAAACACTCACTGTATGCCTCCTCAGGATGTCTGCGGTTTGAGTGGCCCAATGGAATGTGCTGAATTGATTGGTTGGGACGTGGTTGGGTGAGGGGTGTTGCTTGCTATCTAACCGATAGTCGCGAATTGCGCAATACAGAGAAGCGTTTTTGCCTGTTGTTTTCCAAAGGTGTTGCTGGTTTGATAGCGGTTAAATATGGTCTGACCCTGAGTTCAGTTCCTTTCCTGTTTTTTCTTCAAATGGAGATTGGAAATTTATGACGAAAAATCAACCACGCAAAAAAGCAGTACCATCAGTGCTTCAACTTAAAATCACGCTCCGTGGCAGCAAACCACCGATCTGGCGGAGGGTTCAGGTGCTCAACAATATGACCTTCGCCGACCTCCATGACGTGATTCAGATTGTCATGAGATGGACTTACTCGCATTTACACCAGTTTGTGGTGGCCAATGAATTTATTGGTTCCGTTGCGGAACTTGAGGATGACGTGCTGGATGAAGCGCGGATTAAACTCTCTGATTATATCAGCGGGGAAAAAGGAAAATTTCGCTATGAGTATGATTTCGGAGACAGATGGGATCATACCATTGAAGTTGAAAAGATCCTTCCGGTTGATCCAAACCAGTCATATCCACGGTGTATTGCCGGGAAGCGGGCTTGCCCGCCTGAAGATTGCGGAGGGATTTGGGGCTATGCCAACCTTCTTGAAATCCTGGCTGATCCAAACAACCCTGAACACGAGACTATGCGGGTATGGGTTGGTGATGAATTTGACCCGAATGAATTTGACCTGAAAGCCGTGGCCCAGGTATTTGGAGGCCAGGATCAGTAGCGGGTTCCAGGCTCAAGGTTTGAATAAGCAAGCAGATGACCTATTCGAAAACCCTGAATCCGAAACCCTATTTTTTCACTGGGTCCACCGGGCAAGTTGTGGCACTATCGCGTAGCGCATTCATGTCACCTAATACTAATTAGAGTTCAGCGTATCGGGTTCAGAGTTTAGAAAATTACAATCATTTCAATGGTTTAGCCTTCTAGTAAATCGAGAATATGATTGCAAAATGGTATAACATCCAGCGCATTCGCTCCAGAATCATCTGTAACACATTGCCAGCGTTCGCAGGCAGTGATTTTTCTAAAGATCAGGTATAGAGAAAGGAAAGTGCAGTGGAAATAAATGAAAGATACTGGCTTGGAATGGGAGTTGGTATCGGTGTTGGATGTTTCCTTGGAGCCATTTTACTCGTTCCTACTTTGTACCTGGGAATAAGAGGTGAACTCAGTCTTGCCGCCATCTTCTTTCCAGGTTCGATTTTTGTCCTGTATTTCGCCACATCCATGGCTTTTCTGGTTGCTGTTATTGTTGCGGTACTGCACTGGCCCTTGTATGGAGCAATTGTGGGTTTTGCGTGGGCGAAAGGAGGCCAGAGCCGGGCCGGGCTGTGGCTCCTGTTGATCCTGGTGTTGCAAGCTACTACGTCAATGATCACAGTTGCTGGAATCTTGCCCAAGCTGATTGACCCCGACAACTGAAAGCGATGCGAGCCTCTGGCACTTCTGGATAAAGAGACACAGAGACAGCAGAAGAAACAACTGGTTCAAAAACAGTTTTCAAGAGGAATAATTCAGATTCAGAAAGGCCAATTTGATATCTTTCTCTTGAACGTCCACCTTGTTTCTTTATCTCCTATCTCTGGGTCTCAGCTATCCTGATCCTAAAAGTGATCAGAAGTTGGTATCCTGACACTTTGGGGTTTAGTTCTTCACTGGATCCGCCGGACGAGTTGGAAGCGCCGCCGGTCTGGTTTTCATTTCATTGAGGACTTCTTCAATGGCCCGGTCAAGCTGGGCATCCTTGCCGTTGAATTCGTCCATTGGCGGGTTATCCACGACGATATCTGGGTCAACGCCGTGGCCTTCGATATGAAATTGACCGGCCACATTAAACTGGCCGGAGGTCGGCATCGTGACATACCCACCATCAACCAGCGGTGTTTGCCCGTTGATGCCAACCACGCCACCCCAACTGCGTTTCCCGATCAATTTTCCAAGCTTGTATTGTCGAAACATCGCCGGGAAAATATCGCCGTCCGAGGCTGACAGCTCATTGAGGAGGCACACCAGCGGACCGGTAAAGACGCCAGTCGGATAGGTCGTTGTGGCACTATCACGTGGAGCATTCATCGCACCTAAAACCCGGCGCAATCGCTCCAGAATCATTTGTGACACGTTGCCGCCGCCGTTGTAGCGATCATCCACAATCAGTCCTTCTTTGCGAACCTGCGGATAATAGTACTTGACGAATTCATTCAACCCTTCGCCACCCATATTCGGAATGTGAATATAGCCCACGCGGCCATTGGTTTTTTGTTCGACATAGCGCCGATTGTTTTCAACCCAATTGAAGTACCGCAGATCAGTTTCACTTTCAATCGTGCGGACCTTCACCTCGCGAGCCCCCTGCAACGTGGGCTGGGAATTGACTTTGAGGGTCACCACGATGCCGACTTTGTTTTCAAGCAAGGCGTAGGGATTGGTTGGAACGCGAACCTCAGCTCCGTCAATGGCCAGAATGTAGTCGCCTTCTTTGACGTTGATGCCGGGCTCGGTCAATGGCGAGCGACGTTCTTCGCGCCAGTTTTCGCCCTGATAAATTTTCTTCAAGCGATACAGGCCATTCACGGTTTCAAATTCAGCGCCAAGGAGTCCAATGCCGACTTGTTTTTTCCGGGGGGCATCCCCGCCACCGACATAGGCGTGACCAACGTTCAATTCCGCGATCATTTCACCGATCAGGTAGGTCAAATCAGACCGATGCGAAACGTTGGGAAGCATGGCTCCATAACGGTCACGCATGGCCTTCCAATCCACGCCATGCATATTTCGTGAATAGAAGAAATCGCGTTCCAGACGCCAGGCTTCATTGAAAATTTGTTTCCATTCGGCCCGACGATCCAGTTTCATTTGGAGGCCATCCAGGTTGACCGCACCGTCCCCAGGTTTGGCCGGGCCTTTGGCATCAATCAAGAAGAGCCCGTTGCCAGCCCGGTAAATCAGTTTTTCACCGTCGGCGGAAAGGTCATAGCCGCCAACGGCGGCGATTTCGGTTTCCTTGCGCTTGTCGAGTTCAAACATACGGAGCGTCGTGCGCTCAGTCGGTGCCCCGGTCATCTGGTAGTTGGGGAAGTTGATATAAAACACCCGGTTTTTGGCCGTCAGCAACCCGACATAATTTCCTGGCGGCATGGGGAACCCTACCATCCGGTTTTGGATTCCATCCAGATCAATTTTGACATCTGGTACTTTGGGAGCTTCGGCTGGCTTGTCGCTGCTTTTGGCATCCGAGGGTTTGGCGTTGTCACCGATTTTGACTTCATCGCTTTCCGGCGCAAATGGTGACGGGGCATCTGCCTGGAGCGTGACCGCGAAAATGCGTGAGGTACGCAGGTAGGCATAATTCCATTCAAAGGTGCCCACCGTGGCATTTAAATCACGGTTTGAGACAAAAAACAGATATTTCCCGGATGGATCAAACGCCGGGCTGCCGCTGTCAGTAAAGGCATCGGTGACCGGATAGGATTTGTTTTCCGCCAGTGAGTACAGATGAACAGTTGAAAAACCGTTGGAATTCCATTCGCTGGCATCCGGGCGGGCATAGGAAATCCATTTGCTGTCCGGCGACCAGGTGTAGGCGCGAATCTCACCCGCTTTGGCCCTGTCAATCTGGGTGATTTTTTTGGTGTCGAGATCAATGTAGTGCAGCGCCTGGGTGGCGTCTGAGAAAATGAGTTTCTTGCTATCTGGTGACCAGTATGGGCCGTAACGGGTCACATTGCCGCCCGTGGTCACCTGAACCGCTGGTCCTGAGCCATCTTGCGGGATCACATAAATTTCATCTTCACCAGTGGCATCTGAAATATAGGCAATGGATTTTCCATCAGGCGACCAGGCTGCGTCTTTTTCACGTGAACCGGAGCTATTGGTCAAATTCCGGGTATTGCCCTTTTCGACTGGAATGGTAAACACCTCGCCCCGTGCCGTAATCACGGCGCGTTTGCCATCTGGTGACAGGCTGTAGTTTCCAATCAGGTTTCGTGGGTTGATAAACTCCGGTCGGGTCAATTTCCGGTCGTCGTTGAGTTCAATGGTCAGCTTGCGGGATTGCTCGGTTGCCAGATCAAGCAAGTGGATATACCCGGCATTTTCAAAGGCAATCGCGCCTTTGCCAAGCGATGGAAATTTCACGTCATATTCAGTGAAACTGGTGAGCTTTTTCGTCGCTTTTGAAGTCAGGTCATACACAAACAGATTTGTCGTTTTGTCGCGGTCTGACCAGAAATAGATTTTGTTGCCGCTCCACATCGGAAACACATCCTGAGCTTCGTTGTTGGTAATGTTTTCAAGCGCGCCGGTTTTCAAATCATAAATCCAGACATCGTCAGCCTGACCGCCACGATAGCGCTTCCAGGTGCGGAACTCCCGGAACAACCGGTTATAGGCAATTTTCGAGCCATCCGGGGAAAACGAGGCATAGCCACCGCGTGGCACGGGAAGTTGTTCCGGCAGGCCGCCTTCAAGACCAACCGTGTAGAGTTGTCCGGTCCAGGCATTGAGGCTGGTTCGTCGTGAACGAAACAAGACGCGCTTGCTGTCCGGCGTCCAGCCCAACACCAGATTATCCGGTCCCATGCGGTCCGGCAGGGCATCCATATCGAGACTGTACGTCAGCCGTTTGGGTTCGCCACCTGTGGCCGGCATCACATACACATCGCGATTGCCGTCATATTCGCCTGTAAAGGCAATATATTTTCCATCGGGAGAGAATTTTGGGAAGAGTTCCTGACCTTCGTCAGTGGTCAATCGGCGGGCAGGACCACCCTGGGTTGAGGCGATCCACAAATCGCCGGAGTACACAAAAACAACCTGATTCTGATGTACATCAGGATATCGAAGCAGCCGTCCTTCTTCAGCGTGCACACAAAACGTGCCGGCTAAAAACAAGAACGCAAGCCAAACCAGACGTTTGCCAAGCATGAAGTAAAGCCTCCAGAAAAGAAAAATCTTCAGTTGTAAAATGCAGCGGTTATCAATTGTGAGAAAGCGAGTAGCGAGTAGCGAGTAGCGAGTAGTACGTTACTACCTTTTACACCCACCAGAGCATTCTTGAAATATGCAATTGGAGAAAGTTTTATTCTTTAGCGTGAGCTAAGCAGATGGGATTTGCTTTATCTGAGGAATGCTATTCACTATTGTGTACTTGAACTCCTTGCTCCTCGCTCTTCTCATGATTGAGTGTGGGTTTGAACGACTCGCTACTCGCTACTCGCTCTTCTCAACCTATGACCCCAAAAATTTATCTTGATAATGCAGCCACGACTGCCGTGGCCCCTGAAGTTGTCGAAGCGATGCTGCCGTATCTGACCCAGGCGTTTGGGAACGCATCATCAGTGCATTCATTTGGTCAGGAAGCCCGTGCGGCGATTGAGCGGGCAAGGCGGCAGGTCGCGATACTGATCGGTGCGGCTGAAAGTTCTGAAATCATCTTTTTAAGTGGTGGCACTGAAGCCAATAATCTGGCAATTCGGGGAATTGCGGAAAGTTATGGTAGACCCGGACAACATATCATTACCACGGTTTTTGAACACCCTGCCGTGCTTGGCCCCTGTGCGGCACTGGAAAACCGAGGGTTTCGGGTGACGCGGCTTCCAGTGTATGAACATGGACTGATTCGGCTGGAGGATGTTCGGGCGGCACTCACCGATGACACCATTCTAATGACTATCATGATGGCCAATAATGAAGTCGGAACCCTGCAACCTGTTGCGGAGATTGGAAAACTGGTTCGCGAAGCACAGGAACACCGCCCTCACCTGTATTTCCATGTGGATGCCGTTCAGGCGGCTGGAAAAGTACCGATTGACGTGAAAGAACTCGGTGTGGATCTGCTCTCACTTTCAGGCCATAAAATCCATGCACCGAAAGGCGTTGGCGCGCTATACCTGCGAAAAGGCGTGCGACTCGCGGCTCAACAACTGGGTGGTCATCACGAACGGGATCGCCGGGCCGGAACTGAAAACGTGGCCGGAATCGTCGCATGTGGGAAAGCTGCGGAACTGGCTTCCCGGCAAGCCGCTGAAATAACTGAAGTTACTTGCCTGCGTGATCATCTGGAACAATCTCTGATCGAAAAAATCCCTGGGCTTCAGGTCAATGGTGATCCCAATTCACGCCTGCCAAATCTGATCAATCTGAGCTTTGACACGATTGATGCCGAAAGTTTATTGATCGCGCTTGATTTAAAAGGAATTGCGGTTTCGACCGGGGCCGCCTGTTCGTCAGGATCAACCGAACCGAGCCACGTGTTGGCCGCGATGGGATTTTCCAGGGAACGGGTCCGGAGCAGCCTTCGATTCAGCCTGAGCCGCTACACGACATCAGCGGAAATTGACCGCGTGATTGAAGTTTTGCCGGAACTTGTTGAACGTCAACGCCAAAAGGCGAGAGGTGCGAAGTAGCAATGTTGGAGTGCGGTGGCTTGACACCGCTTTCACAAACTATGAAGAACTACTGGAAGATTATTGTTTTCAGCCTGATAGCCATTGTTGTGGTCGTTGTGGTCGTCGTGGCTGGAGCCGCCTATTATGCGACCGGGACACCGGTATATTCGCTCTATGTGCTTCGAAAAGCATTGCGCGAACAGGATCGTGACCAGTTTTATCATCATTTTGACGTTCGACGGGTCGTAGAACATACCGTGGAACAAAAAGTGAGCCCCACGATAAAAAGCTACCTGCCTCTGATGGGAAGGGACACCGCTTTGGATCTGGCCGAATCCATTGTCCGCCGAAAAATTGACGAGCGTCTGGCACACCCTGAGTCAATTTCCTTTGGAAAAATGACGCTGGCTTCGATCAACCAGCAAGGCAAAACCGCTCAGGTCACATTGCGCAACCCAAAAGATGATTCAACCACGGTTGTCGGCATGGAGCAAATGAGTGACCGTCATTGGAAAATTGTTGAAATTGATCTTTCCCAGGCTGACGCCAGTGTCTCACCCGAAGAACTGCTTCAAGGAACAAGAAAGAATTGAGAATGAAGTTAGTGGTTAGTGGTTAGTGATGCCAGTTAAGGGTTGAAGTGGTGGTTGGTCCTCATCCCCGTTGGGATGGAGTAAGGTGAGCCGGTGGTCAGCGTGGCTTTGGACGCGCCACCACCGGATGTGGGTCATTTACCAGGGCTCGCAGACTCGCCCTGGGCTACGAGCCGTCACCTACTTCGTAGGTTAAGAACCAAAACTGCTTCAACTCTTCATTCGCATTAGTGGTTAGAAATCAGTACTTTCGAAGAAGAACCAGGAACCAATTACTAACCACTAACCACTAACTTCATTCTCCTGGGTTTTCCTATGTCCTGGTCTATCCGAACCAAACTCACCCTCTGGTATTTGAGCATTGTCGGAGCGGCGCTGCTGATCCTGGGAGGTGTGCTCTATTTTTTCCTCTCACAAACATTTCTGAATCTGGTTGATTCATCGCTTCAATTTCATGTTCAAGCCCTGGCGGCAAATGCCAGCGGTAACCCGACCGTGGAAAATGATACTGAGTTTGCTGAGTCACCGGCTGTTCCCGCATCCCCCGAATCTGGTGGGCTGGTGCTCCCGCCACAATTGATTCAGTTTGTAGATGAAACCGGAAATGTGTCGCAACAGGTGCTGGAGCAGTCAGAACAGACGTTGCTTGGCAAATCACCCTCCCGACCCCTTGGTAACTGGCGGCAGGCGGGTCGGCTTTCAACTCCGTATTTTGAAACGATTGAACTGGATCGCGGTCATCGCCTGCGATTGGCAACGTTGGCTGTTCGGAGCGAAGGCCAGTTGGAATTATTTATTACGGTTGGGCAGGAGCTAGATGGGTTGATCCGGCTCCAGAACACGGTTTTAGAAGTTGTCGGCGTCAGTATCCCGATTATTCTGGTGTTGTTGGGGAGTGGTGGGTGGCTGCTTGTGAGGCAGACGCTCAGGCCGGTTGATCAGTTGACCCGTGCCGCTCAACGAATTGGGGAAGGGAACCTGCGGGAACTGGTTCAGACGCCGAAAACAGGCGATGAACTGGCGCGCCTGGCCGAAACATTTAATCAGATGATCACCCGACTCAACGTTGCTTTTGAACGACAGCGTCAATTTACGGCGGATGCGTCACACGAATTTCGCACGCCGTTGGCGATTATGCGGAGCGAACTTGAACTTGCCTTGCAGCGAGAACGACCGGCGGAAGATTACCAGCAAACCCTTGAAAGCCTGCTTGAAGAAACTCGGCGATTAAACAAACTGGTTGATGATCTGTTGACACTGGCCAGATCAGATAGTGGCGAGCTGGCGTTGGAATCAAGTCCCATTGATTTGGGAGTGCTCTGTGAAGAAGTTATTGATGCCTTCACGCCGCTGGCGGAACTTCGCGAACAACAGTTACGCCGGATCGTGCCCGACGGAAAAGCCCTGGTTCCTGGAGACCGTCAGTGGTTACGGAGATTGCTCCTCAATTTGCTGGATAATGCCCTCAAATACACTCCTCCTGGTGGGCAAATCGAACTCAAGGTTGAGGTTATGCCTGAAGATACATTGCATCAACCACGGATTCGGGTGGTGATTTGTGATACAGGACCTGGTATTCCAAAGGAAGATCGGGAACGAATCTTTGACCGGTTTTATCGTCATTGCCATACTGGAAGCAACGAACAAGGCGGGTTTGGATTAGGGTTGTCTATTTGTCGGTGGATTGCTCAAGCCCATCATGGAACCTTGAAATTATTGGAAAGTGAACACGGGGCGGTTTTCGAGGTAGTACTTCCAGGAATGAAGAACCCATCTAGTGGTTAGTGATTAGTGGTTAGTGGTTAGAAATCAATACCTTCCAAGAACCAAGAACCAAGAACCAAGAACCAAGAACCAACCACTAATCACTAATGCCAGTGAAGGGTTGAAGTGTTTTTTGGTTTTCATCCTGAAGGGATGGAGTAAGGTGAGCCGGTGGTCAGCGTCGCTTTGGACGCGCCACCACCGGCTGCGGGTCATCTCCAATCCAAATTTCCCCGCCCGGCCAGCCGCCGCCGTAGGCGGCGGCTGGCCGGGCGGGGGTGAGGAGGCGACGTTTTCCCAGGGTTGCACCCTGGGCTACGAGCCTGCCACCCGCTTCGCGGGTTCAAATCCGCTCATTTTTTCAACTCTTCACTGGCATCACTAACCACTAACCACTAACCACATTCTTCATTTGGTTTCCCGCTTCGTCACATGGATGTAACAGGACTTTCTTAGATTGCAACCAAAGTGCCCCACCACAATTTTTTCGATCAGATCACTCACAACGAGCAGGCACGTGGCAATCCATCAGTTTGCAGGCTGGCAGGTTTGGAGGTTCGATTTTTAGGGTTCGGAAAGTGGTATTAGCCCAAGGCAGACACCCGGCCACTTTTGGTATACTCTAAACAAATTTCTTTTTTGAGGATCCTCCCCCCCAATGAATACCTACGTGACGCAAGCCGAATTAAACCAGTTGCGCGATAAGTTTCTTCTGTTTGGCGGCCAGGCTGAAGTGGCTATTGCCCAGGCCACGCAGGCACTTGTTCATCGAGATTCTGGACTGGCCCGACTGGTGATTGATGAAGATGACGAAATTGACACCATCGAATCCGAAATTGATCAGATGTGTGTTGACCTGTTGCGGTTTCGGAATTCTTCGGATGATGATTTACGGTTCATCGTGAGTATTGTCCGGGCGACACCAATGGTGGAAAGAATCGCCGATCATGCCGTCAATATCGCCCGGCATACGCTCAAGCTCAACAATGAGCCTCAACTCAAGCCCTATATTGATCTCCCCCGTATGGCTGACATCGTTCACCACATGCTGATTGATGCCCTGGATGCGATGGCCCAACACGATGCGAAACGGGCGCGAAGTATCATTTTGAATGACAAGGAAGTTGATCGGCTCTATCGCCGCATTTTTGATGAACTCCTGCTGTTTATGTCTAACGATGCTTCCTGTGTCGTCCGGGCGGCTGAACTGCTGTTTGTGATCAAGCATCTGGAGCGCATTGCCGACTATGTCACCAACATCTGTGAACAGGTGGTGTATATGGTCGAAGGCAGCAACATCAAGCATTGCAATAATCTTCGACTCTCTGGGGATGAGTCGGAAAACAGCGGATTGAACCTGGCCTGGTAAGGGGGATGGCGACCAGGTTGGCGTGTGAATACCTGGAAAGCCTGGTGTTTTATGGGGTTTCAGGAAGTGAATTCACGGCTTGTTGTGTTTGCCGACAACCATCGTAGCCGCAGATAACCCCCCAATCAGCCAGTTGTAATTTTGGAAGTACCTATGAAAAAAAACATTGTTGTCATTGAAGATGACCTGGATATAGCTCAATCCATTCGGTATAACCTGGAACGAGAAGGCGGGTTTCAGGTACGAATTGCTTCAACCGGGGAAACCGGGTTACGGAGCGTGCTGGAGCATCCACCCAGCCTGATCATTCTCGACATCAACCTGCCTTTGATGAACGGCTTTGAAATCTGCCGCCGGTTGCGCCGCGAAGAAACGACCTCCCAAATTCCAATCATTATGTTGACAGCCCGCATGGACGAAACCGACAAGGTGCATGGGCTCAGTCTTGGGGCGGATGATTACATCACCAAACCATTCAGTGTCCGTGAGTTGATCGCCCGTGTCTATGCCGTCTTACGCCGAAGCGAAGGTGAATCCACCGCACCAGTCTACGACGATGGAACGCTCTTTATTGATTACGCGCATTTCATTGTCCGGTGTAGTGGACAGGAAGTTAATTTGACACGCAAGGAATTTGGATTGTTGAAGTTGCTGGCTCAAAGCAAAGGTCGTGTCCTGACGCGTGAATATCTGTTGGATCGCGTCTGGGGGATTGACTACGACGGCGAAACCCGAACCCTGGATGTTCACATCCGACGGTTGCGACAAAAGCTGGGCATTGAAGGCTATATTGAAACGGCAGTTGGGATTGGCTATCGCTTTGTTGAAGTTCGCAAGCCAATCGTCGCCGCAACCTGATTTCCCACCCACCCACACCTATCATGGAATCGCCACCAAACCAGTATTCACCAGCCTTAATGCAGGCGGTGCTCGGGTCACTTCGCGAAGGCATTCTGGTTATTGACCAGGATACCAATATTGTTCTCTATAACCAGGCGGCCTCTGAGATTTTTAAACTCCGGTTGCAGGATGCGTCCGGGCGGCTCCTCCGCCTGGTTGATGCCACCCGCAACAAAACCATTCATCAGGGGTTTCGCAAGGTTCTTCAGGATGGCACCCCGTTTGAAGGTGAAGTCGAATTTCTCAACAGCCAGACCCGCACATATAGCTTTCGAGCAACTCCACTGTTATTAGCCCCAGGAAATACAGTAAACGGCGCCATTGGTGTATTTTCCGATATTTCCCAGTTGGTGAAATTAGAACGTGTCCGACGCGAATTTTTTGCCAATCTGTCACACGAACTGCGCACTCCGTTGACTTCCATTCTGGTGTATGTGGAAACACTCCTCGATGGGGCGATTTATGACATTGATTACAATGTCGAGTTTCTTCAGATCATCAACAAGCACGGCAAACGCATGTTGAATCTGGTCAAAGATATTGCCGATCTTTCGGCGATTGAAGGTGGCGAGGTTTCAATTACATTGACGGATGTTGATCTCAAAGCTTTTGTCGAAAATCTGGCCACACTGGTTTCCGCCGAAGTTGAGGAACAAAATTTGACGTTCACCAACGCTGTACCTGCCGGTATTCGAGTCTTTGCCGATACCAAAAGCCTGGAACAAGTTCTGATGAATCTCATTGTGAATGCCATCCGGTTTAATCGTCCGAAAGGAAGCATCACCCTGAGTGCCCGGTTGGAAGACCCGGAGCATGTGGTCATCACTGTGAAGGATACCGGGATTGGGATGGACGCCCACCATCTGCCCAGGATTTTTGAGCGCCTGTACCGGGTTGATAAATCACGTTCACAGGAAACTGGTGGTACGGGGCTGGGGCTGGCAATTGTGAAACACCTGGTTCACACCAACCATGGCGACATCTCGGTCGAAAGCACTCCCAACGAAGGAACTTCATTTCATATCAAGTTGTTGTGCCCGCCACAGGCGTGAAGAATTGAGAATGAAGAATGAAGAAAGTGCTGGTGCTTTTTCGAAAAGTTTATTCTTCAGTCCGAGTTCTTCAGCCTGAGTTCTTCAGCCCCAAGCCCCAAGCCCTGGTTTTTTCAGCCCGCTTTCTTCAGCCCCAACCATGAAAAAAGGCTGTGTGAGTCGCTCATCGCGTTCACACAGCCTATGGCTGCAATATCATTTCTGCACGCCTCTCCCTTCAATAGAGTTAACTTGCACCACGTAGCCTTGATGAACCCCTTAGGAGAAGAACCCCGTGTTCGACCTGGACCCATTGTGCCTTTTGATTACCTTGGCGTGCCCGCTTGTAAAGATCGGTGGGTGAACTGCAAAAGAATGTCACCCGAGTTGAGAGGAGAACGGTTAACCTGGGCAGGTTTATGCCGCAGGATGGGTGGCTAACTGCGCAACTGGGGTCAGTTCGACCGGTTGCATCTTCAAAAAACAGTCACGGCAATAAACGGGACGGCCCTGCGTTGGCAGGAAGGGAACCGTCGTTTTGACACTGCATTGAGCACATTCGACCGCCACCTGAATCCGAGGACGGCTACCATCGGTGCTCATGGCGGAAAGCAAGGCATTAAAGCGTTCGTTTTTCTTGATTTTGCAACACTTGCAGCGTTTGGGGGTATTTTTCAGTCCTTTATCCGCAAAAAACAATTGCTCACCAGCCGTAAATACAAAATCACTTCCACATTCGACGCACTGAATTGATTTATCTTCGTACTCTTTGATCTCTTCCATAATGTTCTTCGACTCCTCTAATGACTATAAGGCGCTTTTGCTCACACGATAAGTGCAGAGCAGGGTGTAGACACGTGCAAACGGGCAGACTTCGTCCCCGGATCGCCATCTGAAACCTGTCTGAAAACAAAAAACAGGCAGACCTCGACCGAAGCATTCAGACCCCCGTCTGAATACCTTTCCGATTCCCCCTGGCTCGATTTGTGTTGGATTACTAAAGAGTGAAAAGGTGTCTGTTGACAATCATTTATGTATCCGAAGTTAAAGTGATTGTCAAGCATTTTGTCTGGCGCTTTTCCCTGGTTTGACCTGTCATGGGCCGCAACTAATTGATTTTTCAATAAGAAAGAGGCTGTGAAGAGTAACGCCTTTTTTTCTCGATATTTAGTCTTGATGACCTAGTGTAACACTTGAGATTTGAAGAAAAATGAATTTTTCTAGTGTTCTGAACTAAAAAAACCAGGGCTTGGGGCTTGGGGCAAAGGAAGGGATGAAGGATGAGGGATGAAATAAAACCAATTCTTCAGCCCGAAGTTTTCAGCCCTGAGCCTGAGGACTGAGACATCATGAAACTCCGTTGCGGAAAGGTCGGTTTTCGCCCGGATGGGCGGTGGAAAGTAGCCGGTGGGCAACCTGCTTTGAGGCGCACCCTCCGGAATCCAAGCCCCGGCAGGTTCGCGCCCGGATGGGCGCTGGATCAAAATCTCAACGGGTTTACAGAATTGAGAATATCTGACCGGCACAATTTTCCAGCGCCCATCCGGGCGCGAACAGAATCAGACCGAAGATCCGGTGGTGTGCCCAAAGCGGCAAACCACCGGCTACTCTCCGTCGCCCATCCGGGCGGAAACTGTCAAGCTCAAGCAACCTTTCTGCAACGGAGTTCCGCCCTTCTTTAGGTTTGACGTGCCTTGAATTTGGTAGGCATAATGAAGCCGGCAATTCACCATTGCGACTCAAGCTCAATTGCAACTGATCTGTTCTGATTCACAGTCAATCAACCTGTTGAACAATCTGGGTTTATCAACAACTGACAACTGACAACAAACCAGGATCATTTCAACCCAACACAGTATCATCCGCTTATGGAATATTTATGGGTGGTTTGGGCACTTCTGGCCGTCGCCTTTATTGTGGCTGAGATCTTTACCACAGGGTTTGTGCTGCTCTGGTTTGGAATTGGGGCGATTCTGGCTGCGCTCCTGGCACTGGCAGGAGTTGGTGGTCTTGGGTTGCAAACCCTTGTTTTCTTATTTACCTCCATTGTCTTGACGGCAGCTTCGCGCACGATCTTTTTGAAATATCTGGTTACGGATACTGATCGCTCTTCGCTCAGAGTTGGCACGGGTAGTTTACCTGGCCAGCGTGGAGTGGTGGTGACGCCCAGTCAGGGGGCCCTCAGAGAAGGGGAAATCAAGGTCTACGGCTCGATTTGGAAGGCGATCCCTGAAGAGGACATTGATCTCCTCCAGGAAGGTGAAGAGGTCGAGATTGCTCGTGTGGACGGCAATAGTCTCTATGTGCGCAAGCCCCGTCGTGAACCATCGTGGCGCGAGTTGGAAAAATAAACTCTGCTCAAAACAGATAAGCCTTTGCTTGGTGAAAGGTACATCTGAAAGGGGGATTTCTCATGGAAGGACTGCTTCTGTTTTTCCTCGCAATTATTGTCATTGGCATTTTGGTAACTCTTGCTAAGTCAGTATATATCGTCCCGCAGATGAGTGTGATGATCATTGAGCGGTTGGGAACATTCCAAAAGCTGGCTGATAGTGGTCTGCATCTGGTCATGCCGTTTATCGAACGACCTCGGGGGATGTACTGGGCGGGATTCCGACCTGGAGTGACACTGATTGATTTGCGCGAACAATTCACCGATCTCCCCATGCAGCCCGTCATCACTCGCGACAACGTCACCGTTGGGGTTGATTCAGTGATTTACTGGCAGGTGACCGACCCGGTCAAAGCCGTATATGAAGTCGCGGATTTGACCGGCGGCATTATGCAGCTCACCACCACGGCCTTGCGCAATGTGATGGGAGAAATGGATCTGGATCATACCCTTTCATCGCGTGACACCATCAATAACCGGCTGCGCATGGTAATGGACGATGCCACCCACAAATGGGGCGTCAAAGTGACACGGGTGGAAGTCCGCAATATCAATCCGCCAGATGATGTCCGCATCACCATGGAAAAACAAATGACGGCTGAACGAAACCGGCGTGCCGTTGTGCTCCAGGCCGAAGGTGAAAAACAGGCGGCCATTACCCGTGCCGAAGGTGAGAAACAGGCGTCAATTACCCGCGCTGAAGGCGACAAACAAATGCAGATTCTACGGGCTGAAGGGGCCGCCCAGGCCCGGTTGCGTGCGGTTGAAGCCGAAGCCGAGGCGTTACGTCAGGTGGCGAGTGCCCTGGGCGGTCAGTCAAACCCGGCGCAATATCTGATTATGGGGCGCTATATCGAATCCCTGCGTGAAATGTCAGCCGGTCAAAACAGCAAAGTCATCTTTATGCCGGTTGAGACATCACAGTTGTTTTCCTCAATCGGTGCCTTTAAAGAACTGTTTCAAGAGACTCAGCCACAAGAAGGAACAGCTATTCCTACCCAGCAAATTTTGCCTCCGGCGCGGACCAAGCAACTGGTTGAGCGATAAGTTGGGACATGAGTTGAAATGGGCACATCCCTGGTGTGTTCGTCTGTTAAATGTGGGGTATCGTTATGTCGAAATCATTTCTTCGCTGGTCATTGTGGGGAATTGTCCTGGTGAGTCTGCTGGCGCTGGCTTCAGATCGAGGACAGTTGGCCGCTGCCGATAAGCTTCCGTTTGCCCGCCTGATGCCACGTGGCGCACTGGCCTATGTTCAAACAAAAGATTTGGCCGGATTGCTCAAAACCTGGCAGGATTCCAAGACCAAAGAGAACTATTTCAACTCACCCAGCTATCGGGCATTTACCCAATCGCGGCTCTATCTTGAACTCCAGGAACGACTTCGGGAGTTTGAACAGGGTGCCGGGATTGAGTTTACCGAAGATCAGGCCATTTCAATGGCTGGCGGTCAATCGGCGGCAACGCTGTACGATATGGGAAAGGTCGAGCTGGTTTACATCAGTGAACTTCCGCTTGCCCAGGCCACGGCGACGATGCTCTTTAAACAATCGCCTCGATTTGATTCGCATCGGCGCGGCAACTTTGAATACTTTGTCCAGGAGCTGGCAACCGACGGTGGACGGTTGCGGCAGGGATTGTGTTTCTCGGCTTCTGATGGGAAGTTGATCCTTACCACCACTGAGCCACTGATGCAGCGGACGCTGGATAATTTGATCAACCGAAATGCCACCGATGCCACGGATCATCTGGCCGTCAGTATGTCGCCCGTGCTGGCGGTTGCCCAGGATTTTACGCCGCACGATATGACGCTCTGGGTTGATGCACCGCGTCTGCGCGACCAGCGGTTTTTCGGCACGTACTGGGTTCAAGGGAAGCAAGCCAACTTGAGTCAGGTGAACACCAGTCTGGCCGACCTTGAGTTTGCTTCTGGAGGCATCTGGGAGCGGCGTTGGGTGGTGCTGGCAGATGAGGCTGCGAAACAATCTGCACCTCAAACTGGAGCCGTTAACCTGGTTGGATTGTTGCAGTTTGTCCCGGATGAGACGCAGTCAGTTTCTGCCTCAGCGGTTACTTCAGCCACTCAGCAAGCCCAACTCACCACACATCTGGCAAAGTTGATCTTCCCACCGCTTCGACCACCGATTGAACCCTCAAATCTGTCATTTTCTCCGTCAAGTTATTCTGAAGAGTCAAATTCGTCTGATGCCAACCAGCTTGAGCGGTATCGGTTTCTGGACCAGCGATTTGATCAGGACGTTGATGACCCGGCTTCAACATTGACCGGAACCAAAGCCAAATTGACGGTTCCCTCCTTCCAGCAGCAGCTTGACAGTCAGTTTGAAAAAGACCTGGCTGAGATCCTGAACCGGGCTAAACCGACAAGTTTTGTTCAACTTGGGAATGTAAAGCCGGAAAGCAGTGGTGGGCCCTTTATGCAAATCAACCAGGCGATTGTGGTGGAGTGTGGCAGTTCCTTTGACGCTTCGCGGTTTGAGGCCGCCGCGCTTCAGGTTTTGGGTGGCCGACTGGTCGTGCCTGGAACAGCCGCCTCATTTCAGTGGAAGGCGCTTGCCAATGGGGTGCGGGTGCCTCCAACCGATCTGGTGCAACAGGGTGGGGCTTATCAACAGGTGGGGAATTATGTGATTTTTGCCAGCCGGCCTGAGTTCTGTGCCGCAATTGCCGCTAAATTCCAGGCGAAGAGCCAGCCGGCACTGCTCCCTGAGACCAAAACGGCTGACCGGTTTGCCATTGTTCGACTTGGTGCTGGTCGTGAAGCCTACCGCCGCTTGATGCAGCAGCTTGAGTTTGTGCCATCAGATACTGCGACCGAAATGGGAGATGAAGAGACCGGAGACGTCGCCAGCGGACCAAATCCGTTTTTCAGTTCAAATTTGAATTCGCTGATCAATGTGGCCGGGTATGTGGAAGACATCACCCTGGAATCCAACCAAAAGGACCGGGCGCTGACCGAAGTGATTCGCTATCGGTTCTCACCAGCGGCACCGCCTGCACCCAAAGTGAAACCAAAGGGATAATGAAGAATGAAGAATGAAGAGAATCCCTAGTGGTTAGTGGTTAGTGGTTAGAAATCAATACTTTCGAAGAAACACCAAAAACCAGGAACCAATTTTTTCTTAATTCTTAAGTACCTTACCGAAAATTTCCAGACATTTTAACCACGGAAACCACGGAAACCACGGAAAAAAATCAAGCACTTACCAAATCCAATATCTCAGGAAACTTATGACAAGGTACTTAATTCTTGAGCGGCTGGGTTGCCGGCAGATCAATCTGCAGGGTAAAGCTACACAGGTAAATTGGCTCACCCGGAGTTACTTCAGCCCGCTTATCAGTTTGAACTTCTTTTCCGCCAATAATCACCGGGTTGCGGCCTAAACAGGTGATATAAAACCTGCCATCGTCAGTGCGCTCTAATTCCAGGTGTGAGCGGCTAATCTCCATATCTCCAGTCAACCGAACATCTTCTTGTGATCCACGCCCAATTCCGACTTTAGTTTTATAACACGGAGTTGATGACTGGTGGTGTCCGGCGTGGAGCACCGTGATTGAAAAAAGCGCTGTCCGAGGACGGACAACCGTGGCTTCATCATCCACCAACCCAGCCGGTTGTCCTCGGGGCTTGACTACGGTGGCACCTTCATCGAGGGCGTCGGTTTTTGGAATAGTCGGGGAAGGCGGTGCTGGTGCCGGTTTCGGTGGTGTCCGAGGTTTGACCTGGGTCATTTCCGGAGTTGAATCCCAGACGGGCTGGACGCGAAATTTCCCCTTTTCCAGATTTGGATCAACTCGCAATTCAAGCGCGATGGTTTGAGTTTGGAGCCGACCACTTCCGACCAGTTCGCGAGCCCGTTCGGCAATCACGGTGTGCAGGCCACGTTCGAACCCACGGCGTTTTTCGCCTTGCCAGTCGGCATCATCTTCCTTGCTCAAAAACACGATGTATTCCGGTGGAATGTAGGTTGGTTCCCCCGGCGGCGTAAACATCTCAGCCTGCATGACTTCTTCGATGCCACGCGCCACCGTGACCAGGAATTCTTCCCACCGGCTTGGTGCCCGGCGTTTCTCTGCTACCTCGACGTCTTCTTCATCGTCAATCCAGCCACGCAATTTGCCAATGATGTCTTTGAATGCCATAGGTTTTTCGAGTGAGTCAGTTGATATTCGTTGGTGGTCAATGATCAGGAGTCAGGAAGTTCCCATGATTCCAAACCAGTGCTTCTTTGTACAAGCAATTTTTCTATGTTGCTGGATTATAAGCTTTGAACTGCTACACTGAGAAATATTCACCGGTTGAAAATTTGTACAACTTTGTAATATATTGTCTTGGCCAGAAATCAGAGAGGTGATCTGTATGTCCATTCTCGCCCACAAAGAACCTGCGGAAATAATCTACCCAGAAAGTGATGGGAAACCAATGGCCGAAAACGATGTGCAATATCGGTGGATTGTCACGATCAAGGAAAACCTCAATGCGATGCTGCCCGATTATGTCGCCAGCGATTTGTTTTGGTATCCGGTTGAGGCGAATTCTTACATCGTCCAGGCTCCAGATGTCATGGTTGCATTCGGACGCCCCAAAGGAGACCGGGGAAGCTATCGTCAATGGGAAGAAAATAACGTTGCCCCAGCCGTTGTGTTTGAGATCCTTTCGCCGAGCAATACTTACCTTGAGATGCAGAAAAAGCGATTGTTTTATGAGCAGTATGGAGTTGAGGAATATTATGTCTACAATCCACAGGGAAATGTGCTCGAAGTCTGGGTTCGACGTGATAACCGGCTTCATTTGCAGCCAAACCCTGACGGTTGGGTGAGTCCACGGTTGGGGATCCGATTTGAGGTAAATCACCCGCAACTTGTTTTGTACCGACCAGATGGCGAACGGTTTTTGACGGTTCAGGAACTTTTTCTTGAGCGTGATCAAGCCCGACACGAGAAAGAACAGGCGGTTCAGATGGCTGAAACTGAACGACAACGGGCTGAGCTATTAGCTGAACGACTGCGCGCGTTAGGTGTTGATCCTGATCAAATGTGAGGCACTGGTCCTAAAAGGAATGTTATTCAGTGGTTTTTTTTACTGTCTAACTTATTCATATAAAAGAAATTCCCGCCGCAGTTCAATAAACGTTTCCACTTCATCCTGCCACGTCGCGCTGATTTCTTCCCAGGGAAGATTGGCTTCAATTTGCTGTCGGAGCGTGTTGTTTCCCACGATGATGTCAAAGGCGCACTTGTCAAAAACATACTCGTAGGGCGATTGTCGCCACGCAAAGTGTTCCGGATAAAAGCGATGCAGGGCTTTGAGGATTTCAACTGCAATCTGAAACGACCGCAAGCTGGCCCGATTCTGAATGTGAATCTGCAGTCCACCGCAGATTTCACCAACAAATTTGTGAAACGTCGGCTGGAAAAACATCGGGCGGAAGTAAGCACCGGCCAACCCCAGCGAATTCAGATGGTCAGTGAGTTGATACGGATCAATAAACGGCGCTCCAATGATTTCAAAGGGGCGGGTTGTGCCACGACCTTCAGAAACATTGGTGCCTTCAAACATCACCATACCTGGGTAAACCGTTGCTGTATCAAGGGTTGGCATATTGGGGGAGGGCATCACCCACGGCTGCCAGGTTTTATCAATCCAGAGTGTTCGATTCCAACCAGCCATTTCAGAGACATAGAGTTCACACCCAATGTTGCCGATGTGGTTAAAGAGTCGTGCCAGTTCTCCAATCGTCATGCCGTGGCGCATGGGAATCGGATACATCCCGACAAATGAGGCGTAGGCTGGATCCAGGATTGGTCCTTCGAGGTCGCGTCCATTGATTGGGTTGGGGCGGTCAAGGACGACAAAGGGAATTCCTTTTTCCTTCGCGGTTTCCATGGCCAGGGCCATGGTGTAGATAAACGTATAGACCCGCGTGCCGACATCCTGAACGTCAAACACCAGAACATCTACATTCTCAAGCATTTCCGGTGTTGGTTTGCGCGCTTTCCCATACAGACTATAGACCGGAGCACCAATTCGGCTGTCTTTCGGCCAGCCTTCCCATTCGATCATGTTGTCCTGGGTTTCACCACGAATACCGTGTTGGGGGCCAAACAGCGCCGTAAGTTCAAATTCCGGGCGGGCGTGAAAGAGGTCAGCCGCGTGCTGGTAACACAGGTCAACCGACGCCGGATGGACAATCAATCCAACGCGTTTTCCACGCAACCAGTCCAGATGATGGTCAAAAATTCGTTCAAGTCCAGTTTGCATAAGAGTTAGGGTTCCGGGTTCGGGGTTCCGGGTTCCGGGTTCGGGGTTCGGGGTTCGGGGTTCCGGGTCTTCGATTTTAGGTCTTTTTTGTCCTTTTCGTCCTTTTGGTTGTTTTTCCAGAACTCTGTTTTCAAACCCTGAACCCCGAAACCCCGAACCCTGTTAAAACACTCGCTGGTATTCGTCAAGGTCCAGTTTCCACACCCGCACGCCACAGAAGCGATCACCTTCCGGGCAGATTGGTTTAGAGCGGGCCTGAAGCCGCTGGGTACAGGGAGGCAGCAGGTGCGAGCCGATGTGTGGGTTGACTTGCCGGACCTGTCGGGCTTCTTCAACCGATGCGCGCCAGATTTCTTCCTGAGCCAGATAACACAGCCGCATCCGGTGTTTGTGATGGAGGTTGGCGAGGTCAGAAGATTCCGTAAAGCGCACGGAAACTGCATTTGGGAGCAGATAGAGGGCAAATTCGTCTGAGACGCCGTGAGCTTTGAGTTGGTGGATTCGTTCCCACGAGCGCGCCATCGTGTCGTGATAAAACTGTTCGATATGGGGTTCCTGTTTGATGAGTTCCGGGGTGATGTAATCAGGTTCACCCGTGAAGTGTGCTGCCAGGACTGGTCGTGAGGCTGGGGTCATCCGGTGGCGTTGATCCTGAGAATCCGCCGTGTGGCTCAATTTTTTGCGGAACGTGTAATGCGGATGAACCAGTGTCCGGCCAAGTTTCGACATTGTCGCCAGGTTGAGTGATTCGCCAAGCAACCGATTTTGAGTCGGGCTCAGCACCAGTTCAATTGCATCGCTATCATTCAGGACTGAGGATGGAAGGCCGAGCACTTCACGGACGGATGCGGCTAAAATACTCTCATTATTGGGCTTGTAATCAATGAGTTTGGCCGTGTATCCATCCAGGCTCTGATCAAATTCGGTCAAAAACTGCTGGCGAGATGCCGATTGAGTGGCTGTGTGGTGGCTTTCGAAGAATTGAAATTCAGGTGTCTCTTCCAGTGGAATCGGTTCTTCGAGCACAGTTTTATAGAGCGGGTCGTGGGCCAGGAGCGCCTGAACCATCGCCGTGGCCACTTCGCGTTGTTCGGTCGGAGCATCAAATTGCTCGCAGAGCCGGTAATAGCGTAGTAGCGTGATGCCGCTGACGGTGTGGTACATGTAGGCAAATGTCGCCACCGGAAGCACATAGCGGGCGGCTTCCAACGCGCGTTTGCGGAGCTTGGCCTGGATTTTTTTGTCAGCCGTGTTGTGCTTGGTAAACAGCTTGTTGTACTCGCGGGCCACTACCGGCATCAGGAGTTCGGTCAGGTGCTCATAGGCGGCCATCTGTTCGTCAATCGCCGTGGTGTACCGCGTGAGTGCTTCACCTGTCAGCGCCGGAATGGCAAATGATCCGGGTTTGACGGCGACATAGCGCTGGCTGACTTGCTCGCTGTTGTAAAAAGGATGCGAATGCAAAAAGCTCCAGATGAACTGGCGCGAAATATTGACCATCGCAAACTGAAAATGAGCGTGCTGATAGGTCGTATGGTGGCCAGCCTGATAGATGCTCTGGGCAAGCGGCTCAAACCCTGAGGTAATGTCTTCGTCCCGGATAATCCCTTTGCTTGAATAACAGGTCCGTGCCGTAGCCACCACGTTTTTGAATGGTGTCGGAAATGCTTTTTCCAGGCTGACTGCCGGAGCTGGCGAGAGAAAAGCCGAAGTACGTTGGGAAACTGGGTGCATAAAAACCGAATGGAGGTGCTTGTTGTCGCGCACCTGGCAATCCGAGGGATGGTAGAGGTTCTAAATGATTGGAGGAAAATGGCTTAAATAGTTTTTAGATAAATATTTCCTGGGAGCACCGGCATCTTGCCGGCACTAAATGATTAATTTCTAATCAGTTGCCGGCAGGATGCCGGCGCTCCCAGTCTGGTATCAATCGCCATTGTCATAGATCGCCTGCATTTTACGGATGTTGGCGTCTGGAAACTGACCCGTTGCTCTGACGCGAGCCAGCATCTTTTCAGCTTCAGCCTGAGTTTTCCCTCCGTACACTGCCAGAAAGTTGTACTCAGCGTTCACGTTTGTGTAACCGGTGAGAAACTCAGAACATCCATAGCGAGAAGCAAACACTTTGCGATCTTGAAAGAGCCGCTGTACCCGTTGACGTTCGTCTTCTTTGAAATACCCAGCACAGGGTTTATCGCTTCCAGGGCCGTCATCAGGCTCAGCTTTGATGCTCTTGAGCAAAATTGCAAAAAAAGGCGCTGAATAGTAAGCCGTCTGCCACTTCAGGTTTTTCGGAAGCGGGAATGCCAGATCCCACGGGTCGAACCTTCCTCCTCCCGTTGGACAGAGTGCATCCGGTTGGCTGCACACGGCAGCACCGGTTTGAACGCTTCCCTGAGACAATCCAATCCCGATTGTGGTCATCAGCAAAAAAACTCCGCCTGCCCAGGATGATCGAAATCTCATCGGTGCCTCCAGAAGTTTATTGATGGAAAATTCTTTTGAGGTAACAGTTACAGAATGAACAGGCTGTTGCTGATATCGTGTCGGAGGTCAATAAGCCACTTCGTAGGATGCCGACGTGTTTGGCGTTTCCCAGGCCCGAACTTTACAGACTTTGTAGCGGTCAGTATTGATCTGGGCAGCCACCTCGTGCAGCACAAACACCGCAATGTTTTCGGTTGATGGGTTCATTTCGTTGGCAAACGGCGGTAAATCATTCAGGTACTTGTGATCCAGGTATTCCATGACTTTTTGCGTGGCTGCCCGGACATCACGAAAGTCCACCAGCATGTGTTTATCGTCAAGTTTTGGGCCACGCACGTGAACTTCAATGCGCCAGTTATGGCCGTGGAGCGGTTCGGCATTTTCTTCACCACGCAATCGGTGCGCGGCTGAAAAAGAAGCCTCGATAATTACTTCAAACATAGATGCTTATAATTCCGCAGAAAAATGCAGTGCGGTTGAGTGATTTGGATGGAATGTGAGCTTGATTGAACTCGGAAACGGGTACAATAATGAAAATTCACTCGAAAGTCTATCCACTGCGGTTTTCCCGGCGAACCCTGGTGGCTTGAAACCGTTATGGCAGTTGTCTTTGGCAACGCCTCACATTTGACTTGTTTCACATTCATTCCAATTGAATATTGACCCATCACGAGCCTTGAGGCTTGGTGTTGCAGGACTATCCAACTTCGAGGAGAAAACAAAAAGCTATGAGTTCTGATCGCAAAATACTTCGACAAACCCTTCATGGCGTTCTGGCTCTCATTCTGGTTTTTGCCGGAGTGGTGAGCTATCACATGGTAACCACCCGGGCAGGAAATGGGGCTCACTTCAAAAGCAGCAGCCTCTTTTCAGTTGGTGCCCAGTCGCCCTCCGATCTTCCGCCGATCAATTCTCCAACCGAGCTTTCAAATGTTTTTCGAACCGTCAGCCGACGCTTAAAGCCGGCGGTCGTGAGTTTGAATGTCACGGAAAAAGTTGATACGGCTTCGATGTTTCGGTTCGGGAAAAACCATCCGGCGATTCCTGGATTTCCTGATCTTGATGAAGATGGCGCCCAACCGCTGCGCCGGGGCACCGGTTCTGGTTTTATCGTGAGTGAAGACGGCTACATCATCACCAACAACCATGTGGTCGGCAAAGCTGAGAAAATTGAAGTTCGGCTCTCTGATGGCAAAACGTACACGGCAAAGCTCATCGGCGCTGATGCCAACACGGATGTTGCCGTCATCAAAATCAACCCGAAAGAATCGTTACCACACGTTGCGCTCAGTTCACCTGAAGAAGAAGCCGCCAAAGTCAATAGCATGGAGCAGGGCGACTGGGTGATTGCGATAGGCTCTCCATTTGGTTTAGAGCAGACCATTACGGCGGGCATTGTCAGTGCCACCGGACGTGATTTACCACAAGGTTCACAATACAGCCGCTATATTCAAACCGATGCGTCAATCAATCCTGGCAACTCAGGCGGACCATTGATCAATTTGCGCGGTGAAGTGATTGGCATGAACACGATGATTTTTACTGAGTCTGGTGGAAATCAAGGGGTCGGGTTTGCCATTCCGTCTGATTTGGTAACCAAGATTGCCCGGAAACTCATGACCACAGGCCGTGTCCAGCGCGGCTGGCTGGGGGTGAGTCTCTATCCGCGCGTCCTGACAGAGGACGAAGCAAAAGCCATTGGATTACCTGATGCCGAAGGGGCGTTGATTCAGGATCTGGTGGCGGACAATTCACCCGCTGCTCAAGCTGGTCTCAAGTCAGGCGATTTTATTGTTGAATTTAATGGAAAGCCGATTAAGTCTGGGCGTGATTTAACCAGTCAGGTGGCCGATGCCGAAGTCGGTCGTGACGTTGAGGTCAAGTTCCTGCGTGACGGAAAAGAACAATCGGCCAAAGTGAAACTGGCTGAACGTCCGGATGATGACCAGATGGCGCGTGGGATCACACCTGATTCCCCAGGGAAGGAAGCCAAACTTGGCGTTTCTTCAACGCCTGTGACCGCTGAAATGGCGCAACAAATGAAGTTGCGGATTGCCAACGGTGCTTTGATTCAATCGGTCACTCCGGGGAGCCCGGCTGATGAAAGTGGATTACAGCGCGGAGATGTTGTTCACACGATCAATCGCCAACCAGTGGCCAATACTGACGACCTGATCCGAATTGTGAAAGAACTCCCTGCCAGCAGCACCGCCGTGCTCCAGGTGGAGCGAGTGGTTGGTGGACGCGCCACCATGTTGTTTTTGACGGTGAACTTTTAAAACCAGGGCTGAAAACTTCGGGCTTGGGGCTGAGGGCTGAGGGCTGAAGAAAACGGGCTTGGGGCTGAAGAACCGGGTTTCATACCCTCAGCCCCAAGCCCCATCCCTCTCTATGGCCGAACTCAAAATCATCGAACACACTGGCTATCTGGTTTTGCGGTTGACTGGGAATGAGGGGTTGCATCGCCTGGAACTCCAAACCCTGGAAGCCCTGCATCACCACACCAAGCTCTGGCAGTTGAGAACGGATCTGGCCGCCGTTGTCATAACTGGCGTGCCTGCCCGGTCGTTTGCGGTTGGCGCCAGTATCCGCGAATTACAGCACGTAACACCTGAAAATGCGCCCTCCTATGCCACTCTGGGCCAATCCCTTTTTCGCCGAATGCGCGAATCTTCACAGCTTTATATTGCGGCGATTGATGGGTTTTGTCTGGGAGGTGGGCTGGATCTGGCACTGGCCTGTGATATTCGACTGGCAACGGATCGGTCCCAATTTGCCCACCCTGGCGCCAAATTGGGGATCATCACTGGATTTGGGGGAACCTCACGGTTACCGCAAACAATTGGTGAAACAGCGGCGAGCCGAATTCTGGCGGCGGCTGAAACGATAAGCGGGCAAACCGCTTTGGCGTGGGGGTTGGTTAACCAGCTTTACTCTTCGGCGGAAATTTTGGACCGTGCCTGTGCCATGGCTGAAACGATTGCTGTCAGTCCATCCAATTTCGCGGCCATGGCCAAAGAACTGGCATACCAGGTGGCGCATCTTCCAGTGCCGCAGGCAAATGTGGCTGAAGCCCGAACCTGGGACCTCTGGCGAGCGGAGGCAGCTTTTAGCCGAAGACAGAAACCGGGCCGAAGTTGATTCACTTCGGCCCGGTTTGTTTTTGGGAAAAATCAAACTGACTCAAATCTGACTTTAATCAAGCCCGGTTGGCAAGCGATGTGGAATATCTCTCAAATCATGGACTTCGTCATCGCTGAGGAGTTTGCCGGCCTCATCAAATGGCCAGTAGCGATACACCGCCTTGCCATAGATATACATCTCCGGAACTGATCCCCACGACCGGCTATCGTTGCTCGCATCACGATTATCACCCATCACAAAGTAGTGATATGGCTCAACTTCCCAGGTCCGATTGAAAATTCCGTTTTTAGTAAATTCAGCCGAAAGATAAGGTTCTGAGACCAGTTTGCCATTGATATAGAGTTTCCCACCCAGCAATTTGAGTTCATCCCCAGGCAATCCAATGACACGCTTGATAAATGACTTCTCTGGATCCATCGGGTACCAAAACACCACAATATCGCCGCGTTCAATTGGTTCCAGTTTATAGATAAATTTATTGATAAAAATACGTTGTCCGTCGTGCAGGTGAGGCAGCATGCTGGTGCCTTCAACCTTCACCGGCTGAAGCACATAGCAGAAAATGACCACAATCGCGGCAATGGCAAAAAGCAGGTCGCGGCTCAGGAGAATGCCTTCACGAATCCAGTGACGAGCCCGGTCCGGAGTTGTCAACCCAACTCCGGTTACCAGCCGGTCAAACACCCCTGCTGGCTCGGTTGAGCGGACCGGATTGGGAATCGTGACGGTAATTTGCTCGTCATCTTCAACCAGTAATCCCGATTGTGGATGAAAACGGTCAACGGTATAAATCGGACGGTAGAGTCGGCTGAGTGGGGGAGGTTCTTCGGATACCACTGTTTTGGAGACGGGGTGAGGGAAGAGATCATCTGAAAGGGTCGCAGGTGGATCTTCTGCAAACGATGAGGCCAGAACTGCCTCAGATGCGGGTTGTTCAACTTCGGTGACCACCTCGGTTGATGGTTCACCGTGAACCACTGTCTCTACCTTGGCTGGCTGATGATCCTCAGTCTCAAGTGTCGGTACGAGATCCACCATTTCCGTGACTGGAACGGTTTCACGATCTGCCTGAACTTCAATGACTTCCTTGGTCGCTTCAACAGCAGGCAATGGATGAGCCATCACCTGAAGTTCCGAATCAGCCATTTCATTGATGACAGGTTCGGTTCGCAGCACCAGTGGGAGAGAGTCTTCAACTGGGTGGCTTTTTTCTTGGGGTTCCCACGTAAGTGACAGTTCCTGGTCTTGCATAGTTGGTTATGACTCGAAGATATGGTTTTCAAACATCAATCTTCTTGATCGGTCCTCGCTTCGTCAAAATTTAAGCTTGTATGGTGTGCCGGGAAAGATGCACGGTTGAGTGTTCACTATACTTGATCCTGGCAAAAAATGTTTATTTTGCTTCAGGTTGTGGCGCTGATGGTTTTGCCGTTGAGGTTGATGATGGTGACACGACCTCGACGGTACCGAGAGCCCGGAGTTTTTCAGCCAGCTCTGGCTTTCCACCCTGTACCACGACCAGCAGTTGTTTTCCACCCAGGCAGTCCAGATACGGCTGAAGATCCGCAACTGGCAGTGCCTGGAGTTGTTGTGGCCATTCCGCCAGTGACCGGCGACCAATCTGATAGCGCTCCATGTCAATCAGAAGATTGGCAATGCTCGCATTGCTTTGAAAATTCATCTGATAGTCTTTGAGAACTGCTTCTTTTGCAGTGTTCAATGTGTCGGCTGGAAGCGGTGGTTCCCGGAGATTTTTCAGGGTTTTTTGCAATGTTTCAATGGTCGAAACCACCTGGTCAGGCGAGGCGGTCAACCGAACCATCCAGGGGCTATCTGGGAGGTGGCGGGTTTCAGCCAGGGCTGCATCCGGTGACCATTGTGTTTTCAAGAGTTTGTCAACCAACTTCCAGTGCAGCAAACCATTAAATGTTGATCCCGTAAAGGCGCCGGCCCGAATTTGAACCTGAGATTGGGTCGGGTTGGGATGAAAAACAATTTTCGTGCCTTGAAATTCATTGGGAGGGAGAAACGTGTAGGGCGCCGGTTTGCCTTTAATCCAAACTCCAAAGCTTTGACGAGCCGAGCGCAGAATTTGCGCCATGGTGACATCGCCAACGATCACCAGGGCCGCATTATTTGACAGGTAATGCCGTTTATGGAAATCAATCACATCAAACCGGGAAATGCTGCGCAGACTTTCAGGTGTGCCGTCAAGCACATGGTGATAGGGATGTCCGCCATACAGGTCCTGGGCAAAGCGAGCGTCAGCCTGATCCTGAGGAGATGACGTTTCGCGAGCTGCGATCTGAGCTTGTTTGATTTTATTGAATTCATCTTCTGAAAAACTGGGGAGCGTGACCAGCCGACCCAGAATTTCAATCAAGGTGGTCACATTGCGAGCCGGGCCCGTGATGGTCAGTCGGGTGTCATCCCAACTGGTGGCAATGGATATCTGACCGCCGACACTTTCAAGCTCATCCTTGAGCTGAATGACCGTTACGGGTGATCCATCCCGGTTTTTTGATCCAGCGAGCAGGCTTTGGGCCGTCAGTGCCGCCAATCCGGCTTTCCCAGCCCGATCAAAGGTGGCTCCGATTTTAACCAGAGCCGTAATTGTGACCTGACTTTTGCCAGGACGCGATGCCACAACAATCGGTAAGTCATTTAACAATAACTCACGCTGGGTCACTGGAATCGGGTCTGAGGAAGGGGCTTCTGGCTGGGGGGCCGATTGGGCCGATGCGGAAGCTGCACCGCTGAACACCACCACCAGGATCAAAACCAGACGTGCGAGAAACTTCTGTAAGTGAAACAATCTATAACTCCTTAACGTTTAGGGCGGGGTTGATTTCCGGCCTGTAGAGGGCCTGATCCTCCAAAGTCTAACGATGAAAAAAGAGAAGCGTCAACTCATGTTTTATGATACTCTGGACGAACGCTCCTCTAACTCTCTTCTCTCTCAACGAATTTCCTCTTCAGTCGTCAACTTCAAGGTTTGAAGAGACAGGTCTGTGTGAGTTTTAGCTATGTTTTGCCCAAACTGTGGGACTGAACCGCAGCTTGCAGATCAAAAATTTTGCAAGATTTGTGGGACAAACTTAATGGTTGTTTCACAGGCACTCCGAACACCGCCTCAGGTCACTTCGGCTCCTGTCTCGCCCTATGGCGGGATGCCAGGAAATGCACCGGGTTTGCCTCTCTATCCATCACCGCCAGTGGCGCCGCATACCAATCCAATGGGACCGATTCCACTTGCCAATCTCTCCTCATTGCCCTTTGTTGAAGAAGAACTGAAACGTCAAAAATTGCGAAAACTTGGCTGGATGATGGTTGGCGGTGGCCTGCTATTTGCCATCTTTTTAGATACCTTGGGTGATGCCATTGCGCATATCATTAACCCGCTTGGGCGGGCAATTTCAGCTTTGGATGGAATTGGGGCGTTGATTTGTCTGGCGGGGATTTTTCTGGTGCTATATACCCGATTTATTTTGAAACCAGCCCAAATGCCGCCAGTGATTGTGGTTCAATCGCCGCAGATGACTGGAAATTTGAATCCCAATCAGGTTCCCCAGGCAGGTCCAGGTCCAGTCAGGGCGCAACCTGGACAACTCCCGCCGGCATCGGTTGATTCATACTTTTACCAGTCACCAAGCGTCACGGAGCATACCACACATCAGCTTAAAGTGCCGTATCCATCATCTCCACGAGATACTCAGTAAGTGATGGAACCTTTCAGATCATATTTTCAAGTCCAAATGCGTGCGGATTACTTGATGGAATCAGAGGTTTTTTATGTACTGCCCGAACTGTGGAACCCAACCTCAGCTTGCTGATCAAAAGTTTTGTAAAACCTGTGGTACCAACCTGAGTATGGTTTCTCAAGTGCTCAGTGCTCCGGGGCCGGGGCCAGGTGTTCCAGCCCCCTACATGCCGGCGCCACCACCATCAGCGATGATGATTCCCAATCAAGTCGCCATGGCGCCGACAACTTCCCCCAACTTTCCACAGGCCACGGTCCATCAACCGATTTCCTTGACTGAAATTCCATCACTTCCTTACATGGAGCAGGAGCGAGCCCGCCAAAAGCTCATGAAAATTGCCTGGGCTCTGACACTTGGCGGCCCTTTTTTGATTCCGACACTGGCCATTCTGGGAGAGTTTATGTTTGATACAGGTGAACTGGCTCTCTTGGGAATCCCTGTTTTTTTATTTGGGATATTTTTGCTGCTCTATACCAAGATTGCGTTGCGGAAGCCCGATTTACCTCAGGTGATTGTGATTCAACAAGGGAACCCAACTCAGGAAATGACCCCGTCTCCAGTGTCGGTGGTTCCCGGCGGGATGAATCATCAATTGCCGGCTGGCGCTTCAACGCCGCTTTATACACCGGGCATGTTTACTGAGCACACCACTCAGCATCTTCAAGTCCCATATTCCCAGCCCCAACGAAATACCAAATAAGGGAATCAAGCCAGAAGGTCGTGCTGGTGGGTAGGGACGGGCTGATTTTTTGATTGACGGCCTGAAGTCCCTTTGGTACTATGCGCGTCCTTCACTCATGGGCGGTTAGTCTCAGTTGGTAGAGCGCTCGCTTCACACGCGAGAGGTCACAGGTTCGAGTCCTGTACCGCCCACCACACCCATCCTTCTCCTGGTTGTAGTCTCCCCGTTGACCACTTCTCAATCGCGTTGATTACCCGCTTGAACATCACCTTTCGGGCAATTTCTTTGCCACTGCTTTTTCCCTGAAAGTCTTTCTTTTTTCCTCCAAAAAAACGAACTCAATATTCTTAACCTCCCTGATACCAGCGGGTTGGAATACTTTGCTTGCGCTCCACCAGTATCAACCTTACTATCCAGGACTGAACCCCCTTTACACTTTTGGCTGATTGAAGTGGCTAAAAGCTTCTTGAATAGTAGTTTGGAGAGAAAGCATGAGTGCAAAAATAGATAGTCCGCACAGTTACTCAACCGTTGAATTTGTTGCTGAAGCAAACCTGCCGACGGAAATGGGTACGTTTCGGATCGCTGGCTTCCGAAGCCTGATCAGTGACGAAGAATTTGTTGTTTTATTGAAAGGAAACCCGACCCCTCATCAAGCCAGCCTGGTGCGCATTCACTCGCAATGCCTGACGGGCGATGTGTTTCATTCGATCAAATGCGATTGTGGCCGCCAATTAAAACGGGCCATGGAAATGATCGCTGAAGCTGGCCATGGCGCCATTGTGTATCAACACCAGGAAGGTCGCGGCATTGGAATTTTGAACAAGATTCGCGCGTACGCCCTTCAGGATCAAGGCGCCGACACTATCGAAGCCAACGTCCAGTTGGGGCTTGAAGTTGATTCCCGCGAATATTCCCAATGTGCTGAAATCCTGAAACAGCTTGGATTTCACCAGATTCGCCTGATGTCAAATAACCCGCAGAAAATCAATGCGTTGCGGAGATTTGGCCTGCAAGTCGTCGAACGTGTTCCGATTGAAGTTGCTTCTGAACCGGGTGCCCCGGCTGTGAATTACCTCAAGACCAAAAAAGAAAAAATGGGCCATTTGTTGAACTTGGTTTAAACCACGACCTGTGATTGCCTATGCTCCGTCCACTGCCAGTGCTCAATTCTACTTCAGCGACCCAAGCCCGGTCTGGCATCCTCCGGGATAGCCATGGGCGGGTTATCCATGATGTGCGCATCTCCGTGACCGACCGGTGTAATTTTCGATGTACCTACTGTATGCCGTCGGAGGGACTGGCCTGGAAGCCCAAGTCTGAAATCCTGTCGTTTGAGGAAATTCTCGAACTGGCTTCGATTCTGGTGGAACTTGGAATTACCAAGATTCGAGTGACTGGTGGGGAAGCGCTCTTGCGCCGTGGGGTGGTCAACCTCATTCAAGATTTGGCCAAACTCAAGCCAATCGAAGATCTGGCTTTGACCACCAATGGGTTCTTTTTGAAAGAATTTACCCCTGATCTGGTCCGAGCCGGTCTCAAGCGAGTCACCATCAGCCTCGATTCACTCAATCCCAAGGGATTTCAATCCCTGACCAAAGTCAATGCACTGCCCCGCGTCCTTGAAGCCATAGATGTTGCCCAACGGGCTGGACTCTCACCAGTGAAGGTCAACGCGGTACTCATTCGGGGCTTTAATGATGGTGAAATCGAAAATTTTGCCGTTTTTGCCCGTGAGTGGGGCATCTCCGTGCGCTTTATCGAATACATGCCGCTCGATGGGCCTGGCGAATGGGATCGAACAAAAGTGGTCCCAGGACAGGAAGTTTATCAACGGATCCACACCCGATTTCCGCTGATTGCATTGCCAGGACAAGATGCCAGCGAAACGGCTCGACGGTTTCGATTTGCAGATGGTTCCCAGGGTGAAATCGGAATCATTGCTCCGGTTACTGAACCCTTCTGCGGCGCCTGCAGCCGGATCCGATTAACCGCTGACGGAAAACTTCGCACTTGCCTTTTTTCGCTGACTGAGTATGACTTACGCGCACCATTACGTCGCGGGGCAACCCGTCAGGAATTGATTGAACTCATTCGCGAAGCGGTTCGGCTCAAAGAAGCCGGCCATCGGATTAACCAACCGGATTTTGTACCACCAGACCGGACGATGTCCTGTATTGGTGGCTAGCCTGGGCAATTTTTTGGAGGGGGATTATGGCTCAAACGGTCGGTGAGATTTTTAAGACAATGAAAAGCGCCTATAAAAAGGGCGCTTTCAAAGAAGAAAAGTCATTTTATTTTTCGCTTGGCGATGAGAAGTGGACCGTCACTCTGGGTCCCAAGAAATGTGTTGTCGAAGCCGGGAAAACCATTGAGCAGGCTGATTGCGTGCTCAAAACATCACCGGAACTCTTTGTCAAAATGTGGAATCGCGAACACACGCCAGGGATGGGCGATTTTATGTCAGGGCGCGTCAAGTCAAATGATCCGAGTGCCTTGAAAGCATTCCTGGAAGCGTTTGACTAAAGCAACCTCCTGCAAGTTCAAAACCTCTCTTCACTTCTTCTTAAAGTATTCCAAAGTTTATTGCCAGTTCTGGACCAAAGAGCGGGTCACCGGGTTGAACACAGAACCTGGGAGGATTTCCTTGTTACTCACTCGCTCTTTGATCCTGTTCGATTATGTTTCATTTATCTGTCTGGGGACTTTATGTATAGAACGCGTGCTTTTTCTTTCTTCCTCTGTTTGGGCGTAGTCGCTGTTTTGGTGGGCGTACCATCTGATCGTTCAACTGTTTTAGCCCAAAAAGGACGTCGTCCACCCAAGAAAGCGGTCAGTGAGCCTTCATCTCCGATTGCTGGGAAGGAAATTCAAATCACATTGACCGATGGCGGGCAAATCACTGGTAAATTTGTCAAAATTGATTCCCGTGAGCTGACCTATGAAAATGCGGTAGGCGATAAAATTCCAGTGGCGATTGAACGCATTGCCATTTTGGCCATTGGCGAACCACCCAAACCAAAAATTGATTTCAGTTTTATAAGTGATGCAGAATCAGCTATTTCAGTGGTGGCAAAATTGTCAGCGCTGACTGATGCCACGGGGGACCAGGCGCTGACTTATCGTGAATACACTCAGAAGGTGACTGAAGCCAAGGTGGCGGTTGAATCGTTCATTGCCAAACATTCTGAATTTTCCGAGCAACAATCGCTCTTTACGGCCATGCGGAAAATTACTGACAGCTATGAAATGGTCTCACCGATTTGGGCCATGCGCATTGGTGCCGATCAACGAAAATCACTATCGGGTGAGTCTCCTGAAATGGTACTGGTGCTGAATACCTATCCGGAGTTGAAATTGACCGAATACAACCGTGAGGGGCGGTATCCAACCGATAAAGTCGTAGCCTGGGTTTGGTCCCAAATTCCAACTCAGATTCAGTCGGTAAGATCACAGATCAGACAGTTGCGAGGTTCGCTGGAGGGAAGTTAAGTCTAAATTTTTCAATATTTTGAATGTTCAATAATTCAACTGGAAAAATATCGAAAAAAAATGGAGCAGATTTGGAACTTTTCAAGGTTAGTCGCGTTTGAGAGGGTGACGTGAAAAGTTGCTGCCCAAACACCTGACGCAGACCCTTTCTGGTGAATGATGTTTCGGCTTCTTCTGTTCTCGGCATAGTGTACATTCCTCCTCTCTCAAGTGGTTCCGCGGCAAGATGTGATTCCTTGCCGCGGCTTTTTATTTTTGGAGGAATATTTATTCAGCTTAATTCTTGAGTTGGGTCAGATACTGTGGCGGCACGGTTTCAACCAGCCAAACCCCATTGGCTGAGCAGAAAAAAACAAATCCATCTTGATACATCACTTCGGCGGCGACTTCAAAGACCACCGGTTTCCCGTGCCGACTGCCAACCAGCCGGGCGGTTTCAATCCCGGCTGAGAGATGCACGTGGTGGCGATTCATTTTCAAAAGTCCATCTCGGAGAATCAGTTCAACCGTTCGGTGGCCCGTGCCGTGGTACAAAACTGACGGTGGAACAACCGGCTCAAGTTGTAGTTCCACTTCGACACTATGCCCCTGATTGGCCCGGATCCGCGTGCCGGTGTCATCAAAAGCAAACCGTTGTTTATTGTTCGTGGCCACGATCTCATCAAGTTGCTCGCGGGTGATGACCATCTGATTGCGAGCACAGGCGGCGAGCAGGGTTTCGACATCAACCCAACCGCCAGATGCCAAAACCAGTCCGAGTTGCTCTGGGGTATGCCGCAGGTGTTTGCTCAAATATTTGCTGAGTCGGGTACGTTGTTTTTCATCCATGGTGTGTTGTGATTCGGTGGGGCGGAAGACATCGGGCGGAAGAAAACGGGCGGAAGAAAACGGGCGGAAGAATTAGGTTTCTTTCATCCCTCATCCCTTCAATTGCCCCAAGCCCTCAGCCTGACTTCTTCAGCTCCTGTCCTCGGCCTGTAGTCGTTGAGTTGGGATCACATCAAAAAAACTTCTGATAGGTTACGCCATCAAGCGCATCTTCGTAATATCGCGGCATGATATATCCAAATTGATATCCAATTGCCTCATAAAAAGCCCGTCCCTTTTGGTTTAGGGTCGGAGTGTCTACATAAATCCCGCGTGCCTTTTTCTCTTGAGCAAATTCTTCAGCACGTTTGACAAGTTGTGAGGCTACGCCTTGACGTTGATGGCTCAAATCCACTGCCAGTCCCTGGATTTGGGCAAGTCGGTTCCATTCATAGAACTGAACATAAACGAAGCCAATTGCGGTTTGCTCAACCATTGCCAGATAAACCCCAAAAAAATCAGGTATTTGGGAAAAAGCTTCAGCATTTTTTTCAGCCGCAACAATGTACTGCTCAGCCCAGCCGATCCCTTCAAGAATAGAGCGGATGGTTGCTTGATGACTGGAGGTGTAATCAGTGATGGTAATGGTCATAATCGTTGATGTTCTGCCTGCGGCTAAAGCTGACAGCATGCAGAATGCTTGTATTCACAAGATCCATTTATATCAATACCTTAGATTCTGATGTACCTTCTCATTCATACTGATCAAGCCAGAACTTTCTCGGCTTCCGGCTGATTGCGCTGAATTGGCTGATAGAGCGTGTCACGCTCAACCGGAATCAGACCAGCATCTTTAATCAATTGAACAATCTCATTTTTCGTGGTCTGGCATTGGGTTTCGCCGTCGAGTGAATAGGTCGCTACCAGGGGGCCGCCGCCCGAGACCGTTCCATCCATGTCATTCGCACCAAAATGGAGCGCAATCTGGGCCGTTTGACGACCTAGCATGACCCAATAGGCTTTGATGTGGTCAAAGTTATCGAGCATCAACCGCGAGACGGCAATCGTCTTCAAACTATCAACCGGAGTTGGTCCTGGTAAGTGTGAGAGTTCGGTATCTTTCGGGAAAAATGCCAGTGGAATAAAGCACTGGAACCCACCAGTTTCATCTTGCAGCGCCCGGAGCCGGAGCATATGGTCAACCCGGTCTGCATACGATTCAATATGGCCATAGAGCATCGTGGCATTAGAGCGAAGTCCGGCTTGATGGACTTCTTTAGAAAAATCCAGCCAGCGCTGGCTCCCACATTTGTGTTTGCAGATTTGTTTTCGAACTGGTTCGGCAAAGATTTCAGCGCCGCCACCTGGGCAGGAATCCAATCCAGCTTCAACCAGGCGATCAATCACTTCGCGTGGGGACAGGCGTGTGATCCGGCGAAAGTGATCCAGCTCGACCATGGTAAACGCTTTTAAATGAATGCTGGGAAATTCAGCCTTCAGTCCTCGGAGCAGATCCAAATAATATTCAAATGAGAGAGTTGGGTGCAGTCCACCAACAATGTGAAGTTCCGTAATCCCAGCTTCAAAGGACGGACGGATTTCCCGAACTGCCTGCTCAATTGTATAGGTATAGGCTTCCGGGTCGTTTGGCTTTCGGTAAAACGAGCAGAAAGTACAATCCCAGTAACAAACATTGGTCGGATTCAAGTGCCGATTGACGTTATAAAACACGACCTGCCCGTGCCGTTTGCGCCGACCTGAATCAGCCAGTTGTCCAAGCCAGGCAAGATGATCAGTTTCAAAGAGGGCCACACCGTCTTCGAGCGTCAAGCGTTCGCCAGCATGCACTTTTTCAGCAATGCGAGTCAGGGTTGCATTCACCATAAGGCAAAATTTCTCTTTACTCTTTCAAAATGAGATGAATCTGGGCTGTGAGGAAGGTTTGAAAAGAACCACTTCAGCCCGGTTAGGGAAAAAAGAAGCTGCATCTTAGTCTGATCTGAATCACGACAGCAATCTGAATTCGGCGAGTCGTCTCCGCAGGCTTCGAGAACTGAAAATCACTGACCTGCTTGACGAAGGCTTCACAAGTGCAATAGGCTCCACACCCTGATGTCCTCTTCAGCCTGAGTCCTTGCCAGTCAAAATCCACATTTATTTCGAAGCAGAGATTCTAAAACCTCATGGCACGAAGCATATTCAAATCGAAACAGGCTCGACTGTTTCGGCGGTGGTTTCTTGAAGGCGCGCGTGATGTTTCATCCAAACCACATCACGACGGGGCTCCTCATCCTCATCCAACTCATCCCTGGTGGCAGGTCATGTGTTTGACCGGTGTGGATTATTTTTCCACACTTGGGTACCAGCCCAGCATTGCGTTTGTGGCGGCCAATGTGTTGTCCCCACTTGCAACCCTGGTTCTGGTCGCACTGACCATCTTTGGAGCGCTTCCAATTTACAGCCGGGTGGCGGCTGAAAGTCCCAATGGACAGGGAAGTATTTCAATGCTTGAAGACCTCCTCCCACGCTGGCGGGGGAAAGTCTTCGTTTTGTGTTTGCTTGGATTTGCGGCCACTGATTTTGTCATTACGATCACCCTTTCAGCGGCTGATGCCACGGCTCACCTCCTTGAAAATCCGTTTGCCCCACACTGGCTTGAAGGCCATCAGGTCGCTGTGACCTTTGCCTTGTTGTTGATGCTGGGAGCTATTTTTTTAAAGGGGTTCAAGGAAGCTATCGGATTAGCCGTCTTCCTGGTTGCGGTGTACCTTGTCCTGAATGTCATTGTTATTGCACGCGGGTGTATTGAAATCTTTAACCACCCCCACTACATCAGTTCTTGGAAGTTCGCTCTTTCAAGCGGTGAATATCAAGGGAACCCTCTGGTGATTATCGGGCTGGCGTTACTGGTATTTCCAAAACTGGCCCTTGGCCTGTCGGGATTTGAAACTGGAGTGGCGGTGATGCCGCTGGTTCAAGGTGACCCTTCAGACACGCATGACCAACCTGCTGGGCGAATTCGCAATGCCCGCCATTTATTGCGGACCGCTGCGCTGATTATGAGCGTGATGTTGATCGGCAGCAGTTTTGTGACGACGTTGCTGATCCCTCATGAGGCATTTCAAACCGGTGGGGAAGCCAGTGGACGGGCTCTGGCTTATCTGGCCCATAAGTATTTTGGAAAAGGATTTGGCACAACCTATGACCTGAGCACCATGGCTATTTTGTGGTTTGCCGGAGCCTCCGCTCTGGCTGGGTTGCTCAACCTGGTGCCGCGCTATTTACCGCGTTTTGGAATGGCGCCTGAATGGGCCAAAGCCAATCGCCCGCTGGTTGTCGTTTTTACGGTGATCACGCTTACTGTAACCTGGATCTTCAATGCGGATGTTGAATCCCAGGGCGGTGCTTACGCAACTGGTGTGTTGGTGCTGATGACCTCGGCGGCGGTGGCCGTGACCCTTTCGGTGTGGAAAGCCGGCTGGCGGCGATATGCTTTCCTGGCGATTACACTGGTGTTTGCCTATACCACGATTCAAAACATTCATGAGCGCCCGGAAGGGCTGAAAATTGCCTCGTTGTTTATCATTTCAATTGTTTTTACTTCGTTGATTTCACGGGCTTTACGGTCAACTGAACTGCGGATTCATAAAGTCAAATTCGATGAAACCGCCCAGCGGTTTTTGAAAGAGGTCGCCAAGGGAACGGTTCGGATTGTGACAAATCGCCCAGACCAGGGTACGGCTGAAGAATATGACAAGAAAGAGCGCGAAGCTCGCAATACCCACCACATTCCCAAAGGTGACCCGTTGCTGTTACTTGAAGTAAAAATCAGTGACGCCTCAGAATTTACCGATGATTTGCTTGAAGTGAGAGGTCTTCAGGTTGGACGCCATCGAGTCATTCGTTGTGAAAGCCCAGCGGTGCCAAATGCGATTGCCGCCGTGTTACTCCATGTGCGCGATACCACTGGTCAAATTCCCCACGTTTACTTCGGCTGGACCGAGGGCAATCCGGTGGTCTATGTCTTGAAATACATTGCACTTGGGGAAGGAGATACCGCACCTGTAACCCGTGAAGTATTGCGTCAGGCAATTACTGATCCAGATGACCGGCCCCGAGTCCATGTGGGGTGATCGAAAGACCTCGGGCTGAAGAAAGCGGGCTGAAGACCTCGGGTTCAGGGTATGAAACCCATTTTCTTCAGCCCTGAGCCCTGGTTTTTTCAGCCCCAAGCCCGATGTCTTCCGCCCCAACTCATGGTTCTCACAATGAAAAGAATTGCCTGATTTTATCCAGCATCAATTGTGAGCGGTCTGTAACCTGTTTGGCGACTTCGATCTCTGAAATTCTTGTTCTCAATTGTTCAATTTCCAGTTGCCGGTTTACCACCACCCGGCTCATCTCTTCAGCCAGTGTCGGGTGCTTTTTCAGAATCTCCCGAAATGCGGCGTGTCCCATGACATAGACCTCAACCTGGGTAATGGCAATAACTGTGGCCACTCGGGGCTCGCCGGTCAAGAGTGATATTTCTCCAAAGTATTCACCTGCCTGAATTTGTTTGATTTCCTGGTTATCCATTTGAATGCTCACCAGGCCGGAGTTGATGATATAGAAGTCTTCACCTGGCTCACCCTGGCGAAGAATGATTTCAGTTGGAGCATAAATTTGCTTTTGGACATTGGCCGCCAGTTCATGGCGATCTTCCTCACTGAGTAAGTCAAGGAATGGGATTGAGTTGAGATGGCGTTGAACGGTTCGAATTTCGACTTCACGAAAGTATGAATGTGATTCCTGGTCAATCCGGTGAAGCTGAATGGTGCTGGTGCCATACGGGTGATCAACGTCGGCTCGTTCCAGAGCGTACCAGATGCGGTCGCGGACATTTCCGTCAATAATGTCGCGGCGATGAAACGCGGTAATGAAGAAGCGAACCCAGTATTCAACCATCCCCGACTCCAGAAAGCGATAAGTAACCACACTTGGGGCCGGGTCCGTCAGGACTTCCGGGATCTCGGGGAGTATTTTGAGAATGGCTTCGTGGACTTTGCGTGGAGGAATGCGATAAGGCACTAAAATATAGATGTTGCGGCGGGCGACGTTCGTCGGTTTGGTGTAATTGAGAATTGAATTTTTGGCCAGAACCCCGTTGGGAATCGTCACTTCAACCCGATCAAGGGTAATCATTTTTGTGGCACGCCAGTTAATTTCAGTGACCTCTCCGAGTGGCTCATGTCCGTCAAGTTGAACCCAATCTCCGACATCAAATGGTTCTTGAATCTGAAGGGTGATCCCCGCCACCAAATTCCCAAGTGTTTCCTGGAGTGCAAACCCAATCACGGCTGTCAACAAAGCCGATGTGACCAGCAATGACCCGAGTTGGACCCCGGATACTTTCATCGTGACCAGCACGACGGCGACATATACCAATCCTTGGAAAATATCGCCGATAATTTTTGGTGTGGTTTGTGAAAATCGGGAGACAAACAGGGCTTCATAGAAAAATAAAAAACCAAGACGGCCCAGGCTGGTGAGGAGCAAAAAAATTGCGGTTATTTCCAGTATATTTTCAAGGCGGGCAAAGGCTGGGCGGGGTTCAAAGAACATATGGACCAGCACCAGCACGACATGGGCTGCCAGACAAAGAAGCGGAAACCGCAAACTGATTCGTCTGGTGGGAGGAAGCAGAAACCGGAGCACCACCAGAAGCAGCACCCCGGTGATCACTCCAATGTTGCTGAGTAACCCTTCACCGTCGATCAAAAACCGAATCAACCGGTGATCGAACGTCTCTTCTTGAAAAAAAGCAAAAGTTGACGGCGACCATTTAAAATTTTGAAAGTGAAGGGCTGGAATGATCATGGGTCTGGATCCTGATTTGGAATGCTGAACACATAGGGAAATAAATTGATCTGATTTGACAGAAACAACCACCAGTTCAAGCCCTGAGCCAGGGGAACTACAAATTCTTCAATAATTTCACTGCTGCCAAAGACGAAGCGATATTTGAACCTCTGACACCATTTCGAGTCTGAAGTTTTCAACCCCAAGCCCGACTTCTTCAGCCCAATGTTTTAAGAGGTATGATCGTGAATGACCCGCCAGCCTTCCGGAAGCTGCTTCAAAACCAGAGTAAACAATCCTTCTGAACTTTTTCCGTCTGAAAACACCAGTTTCCAGCGACCACGGGCCAGTGCGGTGTGACGCTCAAGTGGTAGAATTGAAATATCGGCAAACGTCAGCGTTCCCATTTCACGGCCTTCACCCTGATAGCGCCGTTTATAGCGCGCCAGTGTTTCATCCCAGCCACTGGTTTGGGTGGTGCCGGATGTAAAGGTCAGTTCCGGGGATCGCCAATATCCCTTCATAAATCCTTCCAAATCACCTCGGTTCCAGGCTGCCACTTGAGCATCCAGAACGGTGCGGACATCGCGGACTGTCTTTGTTTCACGAGGAGCTGTTTTTGAGGAAGTCGAAGCTGATTGCCGGGCATAACTCACTGGCACACAGCTTGTTATAAGCAGCAACAAGACGATGGATCGGAGTTTCATTGGCGATTGTCTCCAGGAAAAAGTGAGTCGGATGATGAGGTACCGCGATCAATCAGGCTATTTCAGGAGCCAGCAAGCTGCCTGGTGACCAGGTGTGATTTCGCGGAGCGGCGGCTCTGTGGTGCGGCATTCTTCTTTCATATAGGGACAGCGCGGATGAAAGCGACATCCCGAAGGGGGATTGATCGGGGTTGGGACATCACCAGTCAGTGGGATTCGATTTCGCCGCAAGGTTGGATCCGGGATCGGAATGCTGCTCAGAAGTACTTGCGTGTAGGGATGAAGTGGGTTCGCATAGAGTTCCAAGCTGGATGCCACTTCAACCAGTTTGCCCAGGTACATCACGCCAACCCGCGTACAGAGATGCTCGACCACCGCCAGCCCATGGGAAATGAACAAATAGGTAAGCTGAAACTGTGATTGCAAATCCTGGAGCAAATTGACGACCTGAGCCTGAACCGAAACATCAAGCGCTGAAACTGGCTCGTCAGCCACAATAAACCTGGGGTTTAATGCCAGTGCCCGGGCAATTCCAATCCGTTGCCGTTGCCCACCAGAAAATTCATGTGGATAGCGTGAAGCATAATCTGGTGACAGGCCGACCACGTTGAGTAATTCGGCTACGCGGTTGCAGCGCGAGTTTGCATCACCAATCCGATGAATCACCAGCGGTTCGGCCACAGCTTCACCAACCGTCATGCGGGGATTGAGCGAAGCATAGGGGTCCTGGAAAATGATCTGTAAGTCACGGCGTCTGGCGCGCATTTCCTTTCGAGAGAGTGCCAGAAGATTCTCACCTGCAAATCGGATTTCCCCAGCCGTCGGCTCGATCAACCGCAACATCAAGCGTCCGGTGGTGGTCTTTCCGCAGCCGGATTCGCCCACCAGACCAAAGGTTTCACCCGTTTGAATTGAAAAACTGATGTCATCCACGGCTTTGACCTGGGCTTGACCAGCCGGGAAATACTTTTTGAGGTTGTGGACTTCAATCAGGGGATTTGAAGGTGAAAGGTGATCGGTCATTCGAGTTGTTCCAGAACGTAAGGCGTTGGGTGCAAGGCAAGATAAGCCTGAAAATCACAGGTTGTGTTCAAACAAGCTAATCTCGACCCTGGCTTGCCGTCAACCGGCCTTCTGGACTGGACTCGCCGGTTTTCAGGAAGAAGTAGAAAAAGTTTAACCAGCAGTGGGAACTTTCCGCGCAAGAGGGTGTCTAACGCGAGTAACTCCCAAACAAGCAGGTTGCTTTTTCAGCAGAATCCAATTTTTCCGACAAGGTGCATGCGCATGATGCGAATCCAGGATATTGCCGCACTGTCACGCTCAACTGATCAGATTAATTCGTTGTCGGGCGGGACGGCTGCAACTGAAACTCGCTTGTCAGTGGCAGATGCTGAATTGCTGGCTCGCCTTCGAACCGGCAACCGGGAGGCTTTTGAAGAACTGGTCACGCGCTATCAGAGTACCATCTACAATCTGGCGTATCGGTTGTTGAATGATCCTGAAGATGCACGTGACGTAACCCAGGAAATTTTTCTCAAAATCTACCAGGCTGCCAGTTCATTCCGCGGTGAGTGCGAATTTCGCACCTGGATCTATCGCATCACGGTGAATCAGGTAGCCAATCAACAGCGATGGTGGCGACGGCGATGGCGGCGGGAAACCATTTCATTGGAAACGACCCAAACTGAAGATGGACAACCGCTGGCCGAACGCCTGGCCTGTGCCACGGATGATCCGGAACAAAAAACGCTGCTCCTGGAACAGCGTCAGCAACTCACGGCGGCGCTGGCGGCAATCAAGTTTGATTTTCGGGTCGCCGTGATTTTGCGGGATGTCAAGGAAATGTCCTATGAGGAAATTGCTGACGCCCTGCAAATCTCAGTCGGAACGGTCAAATCACGGATCGCCCGTGGGCGTGAAGAACTCAGGCGCCGTCTCAAACATCGCTTTTAAGGAAGGATATGATTGGAATTCTTTCTGGTGAAAGGAGACAGGGCACTATGATGGATTGCACTGTGTGTCAAGAACAAAGCTCGGCCTATCTTGATCTGGAACTCGAAGAAGGGGGACGAGCCGAAATTGAATACCACCTGGAAGTGTGCCCGGTCTGCCAAACCTATGTGCGTGAATTGCGGGCAGTTCAAACCGCGTTGGTCCCACTGTCCTCGGAACTGACCATTCCTGACGCGTGGAGTCGGCAATGGGTAGCGGCACTTGAGCAGGCTTCAGTCCCAGAGCACCACTCCTGGTGGCAGCCAGGTGCCTGGACCGACTGGCTTCAGGCTGCCCAGCCTCTTTTGGCCGGGTACGGGGTTGGGATTGCGGTGACCTGTGTGTTGTTTAGTGGCATTTTGTTTTCATTCAAGCCGATTTTTTCGCTTGGGACGCCTGATTACAAGATGGTGTATATCCAGGCCAATACCCGGCCAACAATGGATTCGAGCAGTATTGGCATGGCGAATTTACCGACCCAGCTCGCGGCGGCGAACCAGCCAATGGATTGTGTCATTTTTATCGCTGAAGTTTCGCCACAGGGGAAGGCGCAACTGGTTGAAATGGTCTCTCCAGTCAGTGATCCTGAGGTGACGGCACAGATCAGTGATGCTTTAGGCAAAAGCTCGTTTCAACCGGCAACGTATTTTGGTCACCCGGTTTCTTCACGGGTGGTGTTGATGATCGAGCAAATTTACGTTCGTGGATGAGTGGTTTCCTGCATAGCTCAGTTTCCCGTTTACATCTGACGAAGGGCGCTGTCACATCGTTGGCAGCGCCTCATTTTGTTTGCCCCAAAAAGCCCACCCAGCCGCAATCCCGCTTGACAGACTCGAAAAAATTTGCTTATTCTTACGGTTCGCCTTTTTATCGACCAAATCCAGATCATCTCAGAGAAAGCAATTATGTCAACTTACGTTCCTAGCGGCAAAAATCTGGAAGCCGAGCGCAAATGGTATGTGATTGATGCGGCAGGGCTTACCGTCGGTCGGTTAGCCTCTGAAGTAGCGCTTCTGTTAATGGGAAAACGCAATCCGAAATATACGCCATTTCTTGATGTTGGTGATCACGTGATCATCGTGAACGCCGAGAAAGTAGTGTTTACCGGAAATAAGCTGAATGACAAGTTCTATCGGCATTACACGTTTCATCCCGGCGGCTTGCGCGAAATTTCAGCCAAAGACCAGCTTCAGAAGCATCCTGAGCGTGTTTTGACCCTGGCGGTCAAAGGTATGCTTCCCAAAACCAAGCTTGGGCGCGCCATGGCTTCAAAACTGAAAGTGTGCATCGGTCCGACGCATCCCCATCAGGCGCAACAGCCAATCCCTTTGGAATTCAAATAAAGTTGTTGAAGCCGCCGCCAACAGGGCAGGCTTCGCGTTGAAGGAGTGGAAATCGTGGCAACTACACAATACTACGGAACAGGACGACGTAAAACCGCAGTCGCCCGTGTTTTTCTGCGCCCCGGTGATGGGAAAATTGTCGTCAACAAGCGGGCCTTTGAAAACTATTTTCCAAACGAAGTTCACCGCATGGTGATTCGTCAACCCTTGCATGTGACCGATACGGCCAGCAAATTTGATCTCTATGTCACCGTTCGCGGTGGCGGGATCTCAGGTCAGGCAGGCGCGGTGCGACACGGTATTACTCATGCCTTGCTCGCCCTTAACGCCGAATTCCGCCGGCGGTTGAAGAAAGCTGGATTTATCACCCGCGATCCCCGTGGGAAAGAGCGCAAGAAATACGGCCAAAAAGGTGCTCGGAAGCGCTTCCAGTTTTCGAAGCGTTAATTCGTTTCCCAACAACAGCTTGGAATGGTCTGGTACCTGGGTGGGAGTCACATGTGGGCTTCCACCCTATTCCATCATCGCCCAGCAGGGATTGTCCGACAGGCGTCGGGTCGTGGGCGACTGAATACATAAATCAACCATCTCAACTTATCTATTCTCGATAGAGGAAAGGACGGTCTCTCTTGGCAGTCGTTGTGACCATGAAAGAATTACTCGAAGCTGGCGTCCACTTTGGCCACCAGGTTCGACGATGGAACCCGAAGATGCGCGAATATATCTTCGGCGAACGGAACGGGATCTACATTATTGACCTGCAAAAGACGCAGCGGCTTTTGAAAGAATCTATGCGTTTTGTGACGCAGTCGGCTGCCGAAGGGAAGAACTTCCTGTTTGTGGGCACCAAGCGGCAGGCGCAGGAAGCCATTGCCGAAGAAGCCGTGCGGTGCAACATGTTTTATGTCAACCATCGGTGGCTGGGTGGGTTCCTGACCAACTTCCAAACCATCCAGAAATCCATCAAGCGCTTAAAAGATCTTGAAGCGATGCGGACCGATGGTCGCTATGAAGCGCTGACGAAGAAAGAAATCATCAAGCGCGAAAAAGAGCGTGAAACGCTTGAGCGCAACCTCGCGGGGATCAAATCCATGGGCCGCTTGCCGGATGTGATCTTTGTGATTGATACCAAAAAAGAAGAAATTGCGGTCGCTGAAGCCAACCGGCTGGGCATTCCAGTGGTGGCAATTGTTGATACCAACTGTGATCCAGGCGGGATTGACTTTGTGATCCCAGGCAATGACGACGCATTGCGTTCAGTGCGATTGATCAGCTCCAAGATTGCCGATGCGATTTTGGAAGGCCGTCAGATGGGCGTTGAAAAGGCTGAAACCCCTGAGGTTGTCCCCGCCGCTGGTGGTCGCCGTCAGGCCGAAGCCGTCGCTGCGGCGAGCGCTTCGTCACCGGAAACAGCTCCCCAGGCAACTGCTGAATAAGCAAATGCAGGAAGAACTGGCTCAATAGAAATTATGAATGATGAATTATGAATGATGAAAAACGTATCTGACTGAATAACAGATACGTAGCTGTTTTCTGATTCATAATTCATCACTTGTAGTTCGTAACGTACTCGATAGAGTTTTTTGGAGGTCGCATGGCGGAAATTACCGCAGCAGCAGTGAAAGCCCTGCGTGATAAAACGGGCGCAGGGATGATGGAATGCAAATCCGCTCTGATTGAAGCAGCGGGTGATGAAGAAAAAGCAATTGTTATTTTGCGCAAGCGCGGAAGTGCGAAAGCAGAATCAAAACAGTCCCGTATTGCGGCTGAAGGACTCGTTGAATCCTACATCCACGCCGGTGGCCGAATTGGGGTGCTGATCGAAGTCAATTGCGAAACGGATTTTGTTGCCCGTGGCGATGAATTCCGCGAACTGGTGCGCGACATTGCGCTGCAGATTTGCGCGATGGATGCCCAGTATGTCACCGCTGATGAAATCCCGGCTGACGTGATTACCAAAGAGCGTGAAATCGCCCTGGCACAGGTGGCCGGTGATCCAAAGACGGCAAACAAGCCAGAAGCTATCCGCAATAACATTGTGGAGAGCCGCCTGAACAAATTCAAAGCCGAAGTTTGCTTGATTGATCAGCCATTTGTGAAAGATCAAAGCATCACCATCAATGATTTATTGAAGGAAAAAATTCAGAAGACCGGTGAAAACATCCGGATTCGACGCTTTGTTCGCTTTAAACTTGGCGAAGGTATCGAAAAGAAAGAAGTTGACTTCGCCAGTGAAGTCGCCGCAATGCAGCGCTAAGCACATTGCTCCAACGCCCCGCCCAAGATGACTTAGGCGGGGCGTTTGTTTCTCATCTGATTTTTTTCCGGCATCAGGAGTGAAAATAGGAATGAGTGCCGCCAGCGAAAACACTTCATCAACCGAAACCTCCCGCCCTACTCCACAATTCAAACGGATTCTTCTCAAACTCAGTGGTGAAGCTCTTGAAGGAAGTCGGGGCTTTGGAATTGATCCCACAACCGTTAGACAAATTGCCGAACAGGTGCGCGACGTCCATGCGCTGGGTGTCGAAATTGCCCTGGTAATTGGCGGAGGAAATATCGTCCGCGGGGCTGAAGCCAGTTCCGCCGGAATTGACCGCGCTCAGGGTGATTATATGGGCATGCTGGGCACGGTGATTAACTGCCTGGCGCTGCAAAGTGCCCTGGAAAAACTCAATATTCATACCCGGGTGATCTCCGCCATTGAAATGCGGCAGGTCGCTGAACCCTTTATTCCACGACGCGCGATCCGCCATTTGGAAAAAAAGCGGGTCATTATCTTTGGCGCTGGAACCGGAAGCCCTTTTTTTACAACGGATAGTGCCGCGGCTTTGCGAGCGCTGGAAATTAAAGCCGAGGCAATTCTCAAAGCCACAAAAGTGGATGGGATTTACACCGCCGACCCGGTTTCCGATACAACTGCTCAACGCTATACTCATGTGAGCTATCAGCAGGTACTTGAAAAAGGTCTCAATGTCATGGATGCTTCGGCCATTGCTTTGTGCAAAGACAATCAAATGCCGATCATCGTGTTCAACTTGCTGGTTTCTGGGAATATTTTTCGAGTCGTTACTGGTGAGTCAATCGGGACCTTTGTTGGGGCTGGGGCCACCCAGTTCGCTGCCCACGGTTAGCCGATGCCTGCCTGATCCCCATACTAAAGAGGAAGGAAAAATCAATATGACTGCTGACATCATAAAGGATGCAGTTGCACGAATGGATGCCACTGTGGAAGATGTGCGCCGTAAATTGACCAGTTTTCGCACCGGGCGAGCTTCAGTGAGTTTGCTGGATCGCATTGTGGTCGAATCATATGGAACTGAAATGCCCTTGAATCAGGTCGGTTCGATCAACGCTCCTGAACCGGCACTGCTGGTGGTTCAACCCTGGGATCCATCGCTGATTGGCGCCATTGAACGTGCCATTCGCAGTTCGGATTTGGGGCTTAATCCTTCAAATGATGGGAAAGTGGTTCGGATCCCGATTCCGCCCTTGACCCAGGAACGCCGCAAACAACTTGCCAAAGCGGTGCGTGATACGGCTGAAGAACATCGAGCCGGGTTACGCAATATTCGCCGGGATGCCAACGACCACCTGAAGAAGCTTTTGAAGGACAAACAGATTTCTGAAGATAATGAACGGGATGCGTTGGATCAAATCCAGAAGCAGACCGATGCCCATATCACCAAAATCAATGATCTGGCCAAACATAAAGAAGAAGAAATCATGAAAGTTTGAGCTTCTTTCCCTAGAGATTGGTCCTCAGAACACTCCATCAAAAAGCAGAAAAGCGGCCTCACGAGGCCGCTTTTGGTTTTATGGACTGACCAGATTTGATGAAAAAGATCAAAGTCCAAAGAATTCGCGAATCAACCCCAGCATTTGATTTTGAGTTGCATTGACATGGCTTTGCTGGAGTTCCTCATCAATTCCTGCAACGGTGGCATCCAGTTCAAGCCGACGTTTGGCCAGGATGTGGGAAATGTCTTCGGCAATTTCAGGTCGAGCAATCAGAATGGATTGAAACGCGTCTTTATCAAGCCGAAAACACTCAACATCCTCAAGTGCCGTCACGGTGGCCAGCCGGGGTTGACCGGTCATCAAAGACATTTCGCCGAAGATGTCACCGGGGCCGAGTCGCCGGACTTCTTTTTCCCGCAACTCGCCATGAATTGGGTCTTTGACGGCCACGTGAACTGAAACAGAACCTTTGGTAAGAATATAGAGCCAGTGGGCTTCGTCACCCTGGCGGGTTAAATCTTCACCTTGACTAAAAGGGGAATCCACCAGATGGACTGACAGGTCGCGGAGCTCAGATTCATTAAATGTGTGAAACAGATCAACGCTCTGAAGGGCATTGAGTCGTTGTTGTACAATTTGTTCTTCTTTGCGTTCTTTCCACTTTTTGTTTTCTTCGACCGTGAAGATCCGTTGCGCTGGAATCGAAAGTGAGATTCCAGCCCGTTTTAAGGCGTAAAAAATCCGTGTCCGGACGATGGAATCGGTCGGGGCATCAATGGCCAGATCGGTGAGCCAGTACCGAACCGCATACTGGCAATAACTTTCCTTAAAATCATAGAGCAGCGTGTGTGCCGCCGGAGTGGTTGCGACACCCGGAATGCTGGATTTTTGAAGGGCAGTGTCAACTCGCTCAATGACTTCAGCCGGAGGAAACCGAAAATCAACGTTGAAATAAATCCAGCGCCGGGTTTGCAGCGGCTGTTTTTGGCGTTTGCCATAAATCAATACCTGTCCTTTGACCAACTGGCTGTTTGGAATAATGACCGTGTCCCAATTGCGGGTTTCAATCGAGGTGAACCGCCAGCGGACTTCTTTCACCTGGCCGATGTGTTCATCCACTTTGACCCAGTCGCCCTCCTGGATCGCGTGTTCGAGCTGCAACGTTAGCCCAGCCATCACATTGCCCAACGTGTCTTGCAGCGACAACCCAATCACGGCGGTCACAATCGCTGAGGTCGTAATCAGACTGGTGATGTTCACCCCAAGTTTGGCCAGGAGTGAAAAGGTAACCATCACATAGGCCACCAGGATCGAGATATCACGAATAATCCGGGGCAGCGAAATCCGCAGAACTGGGAGAAAGACTTCGAAGACCAGGACTGAGCCAAAGTTGACGAGCGTGATGCGAAACATCAAGACCGCAACCACCAGCAAACTGCCACCGGTCACTAGAAACCCAACGGCTTGAAGGAGTTGAGCGATTGGGACCAGCAAAAAGTAAAGCCCGTACAGCAGCAAGGTATTCCGAATATACTTGCGTTCAGTCGGGACATACTTCCAAATAATCACCACACTGATCAGCACCACAAGGGTGATCCAGTGGGTATCTTGTGCCAGCAGGTCAGCTTTCAGTAACTGGAGAAACGTCTGCATTTCACCGCCTTATGAGTCGGTGGACTGAAGAAAACGGGCTGAAGAAGTGGCGCTGAAAATGATGGGCCCGGGATGAAAAACCTGTTTTCTTCAGCCCGTTTTTTTCAGCCCGTTTCTTCAGCCCGCTTTCTTCAGCCCGTTTCTTCAGCCCGTTTTCTTCAGCCCGCTTTTACGGAGATCAGTATTCGCTTTCGTCCACTTCGAAATTGGCTGAGATTTTTTGAACATCGTCGTGGTCATCGAGCGCGTCATAGAACTTCAGCATGGCCTGGGCGTCTTTGCCTTCAAGTTTGACAGAGGTTTTCGGCACCATCGTGATTTCAGCCGAAATCGGGGACAATCCTGCATTTTTGATGGCTTCATAGACATCGTTAAATGTTTCAGGAGAGGTCAGCACTTCCCACACGGTGTCTTCATCTTTGAGGTCATCCGCTCCCGCTCCCGCCACCAATTCAAATAATTCTTCTTCTGATTTGGCATCTTTATCGAGCACGATGACACCCAGATAGTCAAACATCCAGCCGACACAGCCGCTTTCACCCAAATTCCCGCCATTTTTTGAAAACAGGTGGCGCAGTTCTGAAACGGTTCGGTTGCGGTTATCAGTGGTCGCCTGGACCATAATTGCCACCCCAGCCGGGCCGTAGCCTTCATAGGTAATTTCTTCGTAGGTCAGACCTTCAATTTCACCAGTTCCGCGCTTAATGGCCTTGTCAATTGTATCGTTGGGAACATTTTCAGCCTTGGCGTCACTGACCGCTTTACGCAGCCGTGCGTTTGATCCCGGATCACCGCCCCCCATTCGGGCCGCAACCGTGATTTCTTTCACCATTCGGGTCGTGATTTTTCCACGTTTGGCATCGAGCGCACCCTTCTTATGTTTAATCGTATGCCATTTACTATGTCCAGACATGACAATCCTCGGAAAATAATAGAGATGATCGCTTTACCACTGACAGTGGTTGCAAGTGATGAAGAGGTTTTCAGGAGAAAACTCAAGACTATAGCAAGTTGATGTGTGATTGAAAACAGAAAACTCTAGCACGGTTGATGGACGGCGTAAATCGTAGGGGAATGCCAGGCTACTCCGGGAAAATCCGAAGGAAAAACAGTGCCAGTTGATTTTGAAATTGACAAAAATACAGCAAGTGTTCAGGATAGCACAGCATTTTGTATTTCAGTTCATTCAAATAAAAAAGCTTCAGTGTCTTTCTCGATTTTCTCAGGACCCTCAACTTCTTCTCAAGAGCCAATCAAAACAAGCTTGTGCACCGCCTTAACATCGCAAGGTGACTGGCAGTCTGTGGTTCGTGTTTGCGAAAAGGGTTTGTTGATAGATGCCGATGCCGCTTCACTCTGAGGGAAGAACAACAAACAAAGAAGAAAATACATAGAGGGGATAACGAGGTTTTTCATGTCGCATAGGATTTTAATTGTTGACGATGAAATGGATACCGCACAGATGTTGCGGGTGATTTTAGAATCCCGGAATTATCTTTGCTCAATTGCTTCAAACGGGAAAGATGGTCTTCAACTCATTCTCGATGAAAAACCGGACCTGGTCTTGATGGATTACATGATGCCAATCATGACTGGGGTTGAAGCCTTCAAACTGCTCCGACGCATTGAATCCAGCACCAGCAACCGACCAACGCCGGTCATTATGCTGACGGCCAAATCTGATAATGAAGACGAACAGAAAGAACTGCTTGACCTTGGGCTGCGTGCCTACATCACCAAACCGTTCCGGTATCAAATGTTATTAGAGACTATCGGAAAAATCGTGACCGAACCTCATTAAGGCGCGTTTTTCTTCCCTGTGAACCGGCCCCACCTGAAACGATAGTCATGTTCTCAGGTGGCCAGTTTTGACTTCCCCTGTGTGATTTTTCCCACGTGATTCAAAAATCCTTCGAGCACCGCCGCCGGCGCCTCAACCTGCGGATAATGCCCAATTCCTTCTAATCCAACCACATCTGGATTTGGGATCAATTCCCGATACCGCTCGACCATATGAGCGCCCGAAACCGGATCCGCGAGCCCGTTGATGACCCGCAACGGGACCCTGGTCTGTTGGAGCGTTCCCACCCAGCGTTCACGAAATCGTTTCCGTTCACCGATATACCTGATCAATTTGTGGGCAATCTGTGTTCCCTGATTGGTGGAATTGAGTGTCCAAAAGGCGGTCAATTCTTCGGCTGAAGGTTGTGTTTGCGCACCAAAAACAGCCGACAGGCTGCGACAGAATTTTTCCTCGGTAATCAGTTTCCCAATCAACGGTCCAAGTGGTGAGTTGAGGAGCTTTTGGATAAATCGGGCCCGATGGACTTCTGGAAACAAGCCTCCATTGAGAAAACAAACCGACACAATTTCTAACCCTGACTGACCGTGCCGGGAACGATCTTCAAAGCGCGCCAGCAGTTCCTGGGCCACCGTGTCGCCATAGTCGTGGGCAAAAATATGCGCCCGGTCAATGTTGAGATGATTCAGGATTGTTTCGTGCAAAGTGGCCTGGTCAAGGATCGAGTATTCATAAGTGTGAGGCTTGTCAGAAAATCCAAACCCGATCATATCCAGGGCGAGCACCCGAAACCGACTGGTCAATTCCGGCCAAATGCAGTGCCAATCCCACGAGGCGGTTGGAAATCCATGAATGCACAGGACGGGGAATCCCGCACCTTCGTCACGGTAAAAAATCTGGTGGCCACGATAGGAAAAGAATTTTCCACGAGTTTTCCAGTCAGTTAATGTCATAGGCGGTATTTTAGGGTTCAGGGTTCGGGGTTCAGGGTTCGGGGTTCAGGGTTCAGGGTTCGGGGTTCGGGGTTCGGGGTTCGGGGTTCCGGGTTCCGGGTTCCGGGTTCCGGGTTCCGGGTTCCGGGTTCCGGGTTCCGGGTTTTCGAATTTATGTCCTTTTCTTTCCACCCCGGAACCCTGAACCCCGAACCCCAAACCCTGAACCCGGTTTTTTATTTGGCTTTGATTCGAAATGTGCTGGAAACCCCTTCACCGATATTTCCAGCCGCATCACGGGCTGTCACTTTGATCACGGCCTGTTTTACTTTTTGAACCGGCGACGTGACAGTAAAGACCTGGGTTGTGCCTGGTAAGCCGGTTGCTAACGAGAGACCGAAGCTTTGGCCACCATCGCTCGAAAGCAGAATGTCGTGTGAGGTAACTCCGACATTATCTTGAGAGGTCCAACTCACCTGGAATGAAAAGGTTTTGATTTTAGCCCCACCAACTGGAGAAAGCACCGAAACTCCTGGCGCGGTGGTATCGCTTCCATTTCCACCTTCAGGTGCCACAAACCGAATGTAGCGCGGTACGACGCCAAACCCGCTTCCGCTGCCTTGCAGATTGTATCCGCTGGCCACCCAACCGGATGGATCAACGCTGCTCTGACGAACTCGAAGGTAATCTCCCCAGACATCGCTATTTGGTCCACGATTCCCGACACCGACGACCAGAATATCCAGATTTGATAATTCCGTGCCAGAAGCTGATTTTGAGACCAGGGCTCCGAAGGAAGGGAACAGCCGCCCCCCAGCCCAACCAATCACACCACCAAGTTTCCCGGCGGCGTTTGGGGCTAGCGACGGATAGAAAAAGGCAAAGTTTAGATTCCAAATCGCTCCATCCTCAACCAGTGCTTTCGACGCTTCATCCACTGTTACATAGTGGACATAGGGGAACGGAAATTGACCTAACCCACCAGTTCCTCGCGCGGCATTCCACAAAAACCCAACCTTCCCGCCAGAAACCCAGGCTGATAAAACCCGGTCATCTGATCGAAGGCAAGGGTTGGCCCCGTCACCGTCAATGCAGGTGTTATCCCGAAAGGGGTAGGCGGCGTGCGAAACGTCATTGATTGCAACGTCGGGGCTGGATTCCGGCCAACTAAAGATCCGCAGGGAACTGTTGGTCCGGTGTCCGGCCCAGTACATCGTTGTCGTGGCACCCTGGGCTGGGGAACTAAAGAAGTCTTCCCCAGTGGCATAATATCCAATCGAAAGATTGCCACCAGTTGCCAGTTCACTGAGTGGGGCGCGGAAAATCGCACTTGCCCGATAGTCGTCTGAACGGGTGTAAATATTGATGGTGAAATACAAAAAGCTATTGCTAATAGTTAAATGTGGGTAATCAAACCAGTCTGAATCGGAAATTCCTTCAATCAATTCAGGCTCGAAATCATAGTACATCCAGTCACCCGCCGGATTATTGGTGACAGCGATTCGGACCACATTGCCGGATGAATTATTGACATACTGCAACAGCCACACCATCAAGTTCTGATTTGGGGCAAACACCGTGTCCTGGTCACAACAAAACCCATCGGCGGCTGAGGGAAAAAAATTGTAGGGATCCACATATCGAAATGACCCACCGCCATCGGTTGAAACCGCCGCAAACCAGTTGGCAGTGTAAAAAACATTGTTTCCACCTTCGGCGGCTGTCGGCTCGCTGACCAGGCTTTTGTCAGAAGATACCTCGCCCAATGACGTGTTGGTTAGAAGTTGAATACTGCTGGATTGACGGGCCGTTGTCCCCACGTTTGTTGCTGGAATAGTCGGCGGCCCCGTTCGCAATCGGGCTCCTGGATCAGCAATGGTCGGGGGACGTTTTTCCCGTTCTGCTTTCTCCGAGCGTTGCCGGCGTTCAAGCTGACGGGCGGTAAGTTCGTGGAGCGTCTGGGCCGTAGGCGCTTTCTGACGGTTTGGTGAGATGGTGGCTGTTCCCTGAATGGTCTTTGAAAGCCGGGTATTTTCCTGTTGTGGAGCTGATTTGACAGCCGTGGTCGCTTTGCGGCCAGCGAGTCCTTTCGGCTTCGGCCCAGGTCGCTGACTGGGTGCGGCTGATTGACGGCGGTTGGGCGATTGGTTTAGTGCCACATGATTTCCAGACACACTGTGAGGCAATCTCAAAAAACTTCCCAAAAGCATTGCCAGCCCGAAAACCAGCAATGCCCGCGACCAAATCGTGTTAAACATAATTCAATCCTTCTTTCGAGTGACAACGTGACAACGTGACAGGATGATAAAATGACAAGGTGACAAAATGACAGGATAACAATCAGATTTTTGTCACTGTGTCACCTTGTCACTGTGTCACCTTGTCATCTTGTCACTGTGTCATCTCTTCATCCTTGCCATTTCACAATGCCATCAACCGTGGCAATGGTGATGGGGTGATAGCCTGGACGTGCTTTGCGATAAATAGACATTGCCCGTTCACGGCCTTCCGGAGTCTTGACCAGTTCTTCATAGAGCGGTTTGATCAGTTTCCGGCGGCCAATCGTGACCAGATATTCTTCTAGTTTGGGATAGGCAGTTTCATAGCGATTGCGAATGGCCAGCAGCAACCACTGATGGGCAACTTCTGAGTTACCGGAACGGGTTAAGTCAAAAGCTTTGTCGAGTTCAGCCAGTTTGGCGGGTGCCACGGGTTGGGTCGTGATAAACCGCAGGAAGTGAAGCCATTCGTGCGAAATCCATTTCTGGGTATTCATTCCACTGGCCGGGATCTCACCCGAGAGCCAGCGTTTGGCCTGGGTTTCGACGTTGCTGAAGGCATCAGACATTGGTTTGGGCGCATTGGCTGGGACGCCAGCTTTGAAAATCCATTCTTCAAGCGGAATCTGGGCCGCGGCTTTCGCGTCCTGGCTCATCAGGTTTTTGTTCAAATAATCCAGAAAATCGCCCGTTGTAATGCTCTTAAAGGCAAAGTGATCAAAGTAGTTGCGAACAAACACGTCAAAGCGTTCGCGACCAAACGCATCTTCCAGATGGCGAAGGAAGAGCGCGCCTTTTTCATATGGGACTTTGGTAAACCCATCATCCGGGTCACGGTCTTTCAAATCAACATAGAGAATTTCGTCCCGTTCCTCAAAGTCATCCAGATTTTCCTGCAAATCCTGGCGGCCCAGAACCGCTTCCATCCGTTCCTGGTCTTTGCCATAGACGGCTTCAACAATTCGTCGTTCGAGATAGGTAGTAAACCCTTCATTGAGCCAGAAATCGCGCCACGTGGCATTGGTCACCAGGTTGCCTGACCAGGAATGTGCCAGTTCGTGGGCAATCAGTGAAACCAGGCTTTTGTCCCCGGCCAGAATGGTTGGCGTGGCAAAGGTCAGTTTTGGATTTTCCATTCCGCCAAACGGGAAGCTCGGCGGCAAAATGAGCAGGTCATAGCGTCCCCACCGATAGGGACCATAGAGCTTTTCGGTAATCTCGATCATTTTTTCGGTGTCGTTCAATTCCTTGGCTGCTTTTTTCAGCATGGCGGCTTCGGTGTACACACCGCTTCGCTTGCCAAGTGATTGAAACTTAATGTCTCCGACCGCCAGTGCAATCAAATAAGCGGGAATTGGCTGCGCCATTTTGAACGAGTAATCGCCATCCCGTCTGGTCTTCGGGTCGTTGTCGGCACTCATCACCGCCAGCAGATTTTTGGGGGTGCGGATTCGCGCATTGTAGCTCACACGGACTTGCGGGCTGTCCTGGAGTGGAATCCAGCTCCGGGCGTGAATGGCCTGTGACTGGGTAAACATGTAGGGCGATTTTTTCCCAGCCGTTTGCGATGGGTCGAGCCACTGAACCCCCGAGGCTTTGGGGCTGGTTTCATAGGTGATGCGGACATGGGTCGCCTGAGCCGGAAGCTGCACGGTCAGCGGTGCCCCAAGAATCGGGTCGGCGGCACCAACTTCAAATTTGGTTTCACTGAATGTTTTTCCGTCCACTGAAGCCTCAGCCTTGGAGATGGTGAGGTCCCGCGTATCGAGCCGCAATGGCGTGGCGGCATCTTTTGAGAAACGTTCGAGTTCCAGCGTCGCCGTCCCTGTGAGCATTTTTTGCTCAAAGCGGACTTCCAGATCCAGGTCCACATGTTTGACCCGAATCTGGTCTGGAGCGGAAAAGGAGTGGATGTCGCGGTGAGCATCAGGGCCAATTTGGGCAAAGGTTGAAGCGGAAAGTGAGAACGTCATAAACACCACAAAGAGAACAAGACGAATAGCAAATTTCATCAGAAAAAACTCCGAAAGGGATTGGGGGTGAAATACAATGTGCGCCGGTCTTGAAAGAAAGAAGCTTTTTAGCAAGTCAATGGATGCACGACAACTGGAATTTGACCGCTGGCCGCCGTATTCTGTGTTTCTCTCCAACCAGGCATCTCCGGTACTCGACATTTTCTGTTTTCGTGAGGATTCTTATGCATGGTTTGCGCAATGACTTCTTGTGTGCGATTCGTTCACTCAAACAACACGCTGGTTTTTGGTTGATTGCCGTGGTGACACTCGCGCTTGGAATTGGTGCGAACGTTTCAATTTTCAGTGTGTTCAATGGTGTGTTACTCAAACCGTTACCCTATCCGGCACCAGACCGGATCGTCCACTGTTTTACTTCGCACATCGAGCGAAAAGGAGAGTTTAGCAACTCAGCTCACGATTTTGCCGATTGGCGACAGCTCAATCAGTGCTTTGAGAGCATAGCTTCGTATCGCTCAATTGATCTCAACTATTCCGGCACCGATCAGCCGATCCGGTTCCAGGGCTCACTTGTCTCACCAGGGTTTACCCGCGTCCTGGGTGTCGCTCCATCATTAGGGCGAGCCTTTATTCAAGAAGAAGAACAACAGGGAAAGCATCGCGTCGTCTTGCTGAGTCACAAAACCTGGAACGGGACTTTTGGCGCCGATCCAAACATCATTGGTCGAACCCTGACTTTCAATCAGGAACCCTATCAGGTGATTGGCATTATGCCCGAAGGGTTTGGGTTTCCGACGCTTGAAGTGGACATGTGGACGCCGCTCACGCTCGACCTGTCACCTGATACCCGTGGAAATCATTACCTGCGCTCGATTGCCCGGCTCAAACCTGGGGTGAGCCTGCCGCAGGCTCAGTCGGAAATGGACGCGATTTCCAGGGATCTGCAGCAGCGGTTCCCTGAAACCAACGCCATGAGCGGGGTGAAGCTGGTTTCGATGTATGAGCGATTAACCCGTGACATCCGACCTGCGCTCCTGGTCCTGTTGGCCGCCGCCATTGCCGTTCTGCTGATTGCCTGTGCCAACATTGCCAATTTGCAACTGGCTCGAATGACCGCCCGCAGCCGCGAAATTGCGGTTCGTCTGGCGGTGGGCGCCAGTCGCTGGCAGCTTTTGCGGTTGTTTCTGGTTGAAAGCTGGTTGTTGACTCTTCCGGGTGGACTGCTTGGTCTGCTGCTGGCTGTACTTGGAACACCCTACATCCTCAAGATTGATCCAACCAATATTCCGCGAGTGGCTGAAATTGGACTCGATTGGCGGGTGCTTGCCTTTGCAATTGGCCTGACGGTGGTCACCGGGCTGGGATTTGGGATAACGCCAATCTTTCAGGCATTTGAAGACAACGTCGGTGAAAAACTAAAAAGTAGAGGGGAAGGCGGCGGGCATCTCACCTGGCGATATGTGCGCAACACGATTGTGGTGGCTCAAGTTGCCCTGGCGCTGGTGCTCCTGCTCGGGGCCGGGTTGTTCCTGCGGAGTTTTCTCTCGCTCCAGCAAACACAGCTTGGATTTAACCCAACCGGCATTCTTACTGCCAGGGTGACGATCCCCACAGCTCGTTACAAGGAGTATGTTTCACGTGAAACGTTCTTTCGGTCCGTGATGCGCGAAGTCGAAGCCTTTCCGAACCTTCAATCAGCAGCGGCGGTTTCTGAGTTGCCTTTAACCGGTGCCAGAACCGCGACCACTTTTCAATTCCTGAATCTTGCCGGCAGTGACCCCACCCAATCCCAGCAGACCGACTATCGAGTCGTAACTCCGAATTATTTCAAAACAATGGAGATTCAGTTCCTGCAGGGGCGTGACCTGACTGATCGGGATAGCGCAAAAGCCCCAGGTGCCGTGGTTGTCAACGAAACGTTTGTCTCCCAGTTTTTGCGTGGCGAAGAACCGCTTGGGAAAAAACTGACTTTTGACGATCCCCAAAAATCCTTTGAAATTGTTGGTGTGGTGCGCACGATCAAACACGATGGGGCACTCGAAGATACACTTCCCGAAGTCTATATGAGCCTCCAGCAACAACCGGTAACCTCAATGTTTCTTGTTTTGCGCAGCTCAAATCCTTCCAGCCTCAGCTCCTTATTACAGCCAGCCGTCAGCCGGGTTGATAAAGATGTGCCGGTCCATAATGTGCGCACGTTGGCTTCGCGATTAGGGGAATATCTCGCGCCATATGAACTCAACGCTCTGTTGACCGGCATTTTCGGGAGCGTGGCCCTCGCGCTGGCGGCGATTGGGATTTTTGGGGTGATGAACTATGTCGTTTCCCAGCGAATCCACGAAATTGGCATTCGCATGGCACTCGGTGCCCAGCAGCCGGATGTGATTTGGATGATTCTTCTTCAAGGGCTCAAGCTGGCTGGATTCGGTATTGCCATTGGATTGGCGCTCGCGCTGGCTTCACTCCGGCTACTGGATAAGTTGTTGTATGGAGTAAGTCCAACAGATTCCACTACTTTCGCCGTGGTCGCCATCACATTTCTTGGGATCGCCACGCTGGCCTGCTTTATTCCGGCCCGCTGGGCCTCGAAGGTGGATCCGCTGGTGGCCTTGCGGTATGAATAGGGTGACAAAATGACAAGGTGACAAGGTGACAAAGGTGACAGAGTGACAAGGTGACAGGGGGACAAAGATGACAGAGTGACAGGGGGACAGGTGGCGAGACTTTTTAGTTTTTTGTGTAAATGGCGAGACTGAATCTTTTAGCTCATTTTTAAGTTTAGATAAGCTGTTTATACTCAATATTTAGTGACTAAAGAAAGAGCCAATCACCTGGGTTTTCCAGGTTAAATTGACTGGTTACAGAAAGAATTGAATAGTTTCTTCATTTTCTGTCATTTTGTCACCTGTCGTCACCCCCTCACCCCGTCACCCTGTCACCTTGTCATTCCACCCTCCGTTTCCCCAACCTGATTTGCGCCAGTGGGGGGATTGTGATAAACCTTCGAGACTTGCCTCTTTATCAAACATTTGCCTCTCTCGCAGGAAAGGTTACTTCATCAATGACTTCGATGGTTCGCGGATCAAATCCTTCTCGAACACCGAAAATCCGAAGCACCACGGTTTTGGCTGTTCGACGTGATAACAAAGTGGTTATGGCTGGTGATGGTCAGGTCACGATGGGGCCAACCGTAGTCAAGTCGGGGGCCCGCAAGATTCGCCGTCTGTATAATGAAAAAATCCTCGCCGGATTTGCCGGCTCAACGGCGGATGCCTTTGCGTTATTTGGCCGGTTTGAATCGAAGCTTGAGCAATATCACGGCCAGCTTTTTCGGTCAGCGGTTGAACTGGCCAAAGATTGGCGAACCGATAAATTTCTCCGCCATTTAGAAGCGCTGCTCCTGGTGGCCGATGAAAAATCAATCTTGATGATTTCCGGGACTGGCGACTTGATTGAACCTGATGAACCAATTATGGCGATTGGGTCTGGCGGCCCATATGCCATTGCGGCGGCTCGCGCACTGCTGACTCATACTGAACTTCCGGCACGTGCTATCGCTGAAGAAGCGATGAAAATTGCAGCCGATATTTGCATTTACACGAATCCAAACCTGATTATCGAGGAACTGTAAGCGTCACTCATCTGGCACAGTCATTGCCTTGCCAGTTGATCGGTCGAGCGGTTGAAGGTAGAAAATAGTTGAATTCAAATGGTTTATCAGCTCTGATCTCCGGTCATGAGCCCCTGGTTTTCACCTTTCAGCCTGCGCCCTCAACCTCTACCCACAGTTCATCATTTAACCCAGAGACTTGTACCAGAAAAAATGCGAGAAAGCCCCGTCCTCAACCGCGCAGCGGTAGGGCGGGGATGAATCGCAACCGCTGAAAAAACCAGCCTGAACGACCTTAAACAAAGTAATAAATCTTGCCGGAAACGGTAGCTTTGCGGTAGAGTTAACCTATGAGAAAAAAAGCAGATAAACTCCGGCAACCCCCAACGCCATCGTTTGTGGCTGAGTTTGAATTGGAATCGAATTCGGCGGGGTTCGCGGCGTTGAAGAAGATGCTGAATGCCTATCGGCAAGTCTATAATGCGGTGCTGGGCGAATTGCACCGACGGTTGAAGCGGGCGCGAAACTCTCCGGAATGGGAAGCGGCGCGGAAGATGCCGAAAGGGTCTGAGGAACGCAAAGCGGCGTTTGCCGAGGTGCGGAAGAAATACGGACTGTCGGTCGGCGAGGCGCAAAAGATTGGCCAGCGATTGGTTGAAGGACATTTTGTCAAGTTGACGAATTCGCGAATTGTGCAGCAAGTGGCGAAACGAGCCTGGCGAGCGATTGAGAAGGTGATGTTCGGGAAGGCCAAACGGGTGCGGTTCAAACGGCGGGATGAATTCCAGTCGTTTGAAACCAATGCCAACGACACTGGAATCCGGGTGGTGATCACGACCGGGACGGTGTGTGTTGGAAAGTTGACCTTTGAATTCAAAGCGGATGAGAAAAACCCGTACCACGTCCACGCACTCAAACACCGGGTTAAATACACCCGAATCGTCAAACGGGTGATCAATGGGCAGTCACGATGGTTTGTGCAACTGATCCTGGAAGGAAAGCCCTACCGTGATCCGAAGAAACACACCATTCAGAATGGAGAGCGGGTGGGACTTGATTTTGGACCGTCACTGATTACCGTTTCGACCGCCACCGACAGCTTTCAAGAACCGCTCAGCCAGGAACTCGACCGCCGACAGGCTGAAATCCGGAGACTCCAGCGGCGATTGGACCGCAGCCGGAGGGCGACCAATCCACACAACTACCAGCCAAACGGGACGGTCAAACAGGGCCGGAAGCGGTGGCACCAGTCCTCCCGCTACCAGCGGACGAAGCAGCAACTTCAGGATCTGGAACGCCGCAAAGCCGCTCACCGCAAGAGTCTCCACGGACGGTTGGCCAACCGGATTGTCCGGCTTGGCAACCAGATTCACACGGAAAAAGTCAGCTATCGCGGCTGGCAAAAGCAGTTTGGACGATCAATCCAGCATCACTCGCCATCAGCCCTGGAAGGCATGTTAACCCGCAAAGCCGAAGCGCTCGGGGGTGGCACACGGCTGATCAACACCTTCCAAACCGCCCTTTCTCAAACCTGCCTGTGCGGGAATCGAAAGAAAAAATCCCTCTCGGAGCGAACCCACCGGTGCGACACCTGCGGGTTCACCGCTCCGAGAGATGAATTTTCAG